>JANPJE010000001.1:0-14996 GCA_031425355.1 Spirosoma sp.
CGGTTTCGGCACTTATTTCATGCTGTTTCCCAAGGAAGACATCGTTATTATCGCGCTCAGTAACGTAGATGATGCGTCGGATCTTACCTCGCTGGAACCCATTGCCAGAGACCTGGTATTTATTACGTTCGGGCTTCCGTATCAAATTCCTAAGAATCGAAAAGCGATTGCCCTGAGCCAAACCGTGCTTCGACAATATGTTGGCAACTACCAATTGGCTCGGGAACGGATTCTGGCGATCACGCTGGAAAACGAAAAACTTTTTTTACAGGTAACCGGACAGGGGAAATTAGAGATTTTCCCGGAGAGCGAAACTGATTTTTTCCTAAAAGTGGTCGATGCACAATTGACCTTTCACAAGAGCGATTCTGGCCAGGTGTCGCAGGTGGTCGTGCATCAGAATGGCGATACGGTGGCAAAGCGACTATAAATAATACCTCGAAAGACCCATGATAAAACAGCTTCTTCGGGCAATCGTCGCCCTTACCATCGCCCTCGCGTCAATCGGCGTTGACGCACAGCCCACCAAAGCCATCGCCGAAAAAGTAGACGAATATATCATGTCGGCTACTCGAATGGATCATTTCAATGGAGTGGCGCTGGTGGCTCAAAACGGGAAAATTCTGTTGCACAAAGCGTATGGTTTCAGAAAAGCCGAATCGAAAGCACCGACCGACACCGCCACCCGTTTTCCCATTCTGTCGATGACCAAATCGGTTACCTCGACGCTGATTCTGATGCTACAGGAACAGGGTAAATTGTCGGTAGAGGATAAACTCACTAAGTACTTCCCTGATTTCCCGAAGGGTGACTCCATCCGGCTCCACCACCTGCTAACGCACACATCGGGCCTGTTCGACTACATGTCGATGGTTGATGAAGCCGATTCAGCTATTGTCGGCCATCCTGTGCCGAGGCAGCGAGTCCTGGATTTGTTCTGGGATAAACCTTTGGAGTTCTCCCCCGGTAAGCAGTATGGCTATAGTAATTCCGGCTATTTTCTGCTGGGACTAGTCATCGAGAAGGTTACCGGCAAACCCTACGAACTGGTCGTCCGGGAACTGATCTTCAAGCCACTCGGCATGACGCATTCCGGTTTCGATTTCATCAACCTTCCTGCCCAATCCCGAGCGTTCGGCTATGATACGTTAACCGCCGGATATTATTCACCCTACCCGCATTTCGACTCGACTGTTACGTATTCGGCCGGAGCTATGTATAGCACCACCGCTGATCTGTACAAATGGGGACAGGCAGTGGCGAAACGTCAGCTTCTTTCCGCCGATTCCTGGAAACAGGCGTTTACGCCGAAGCTGAACAATTACGGATATGGCTGGATGACAGGCAATTATCTCAATAATCAATACGTTGGGCACGATGGCGGCTATCCGGGCTTCATGTCCAGTTTTGTTTATTATCCAGATAAAGATATAACGATCATATTGCTCAAAAACTCTGGCCATTACGGCGAATCGCTCTATCCGGCAGTCATGGCCATTACGGCCATTCTGCTGAAAAAACCATATAGCAAATGGCAGTCCCGCACTGAAGTGACTGTAGAACAGGCGGTACTTCAGCAATACGTTGGTCAGTACCGGGCCGACCCGAAAATTGTTCCTGACCGCATCCTGTCGATCTCTTTGGAACAGGGTAAGCTATTTGTGCAGGCCAACAACAGCGAGCCTAAAGTTGAACTGTTCGCTGAATCAGAAAATAGCTTTTTTCTAAAGGAATTTAATGAACAGTGGACGTTTCGGAAGAACAAAAAGAACCAAATTACACAAGCCGTTATTCATGTGAACGGTATCGACCTAATGGCCGACAAGCTGTAAATGCCAGCAAGGCGGTAAGATTAGTTAACGTGAACGTTTTTAGTGGTTTGTGAATAGACGAATTGTCACTTACTCGGTTCAACGTTTTCGGGTTGGCCTTTTAGTCTGAGCAATTACGTACTGACAGCCGGTTGTGTTGTTCACCGATGCCGACTCAGGATTATCTTTTCGCCCGAACTGCCCGCTGCCGCGCTACGAATTGCTGCGGAAATCACAGCCCGCCGACCACCGGGTTTGATTATCTCCCTGGGCAGAAAGCCATCTGTGTCGTGAAAAATTCTGATCCAGGTGATGTTATCGTCTTTGTCAGTAGTGTACAGGGTCGATTCCCAATTCCTGATACCCTCGGAGGTAACCTGCCCGGAATAAGAACTCCAGTAGTCATTTTTTTCTCCTGTAGCCTCATTAGTAATTTGCTCAAGTCCTGCAATAGAAAAATTGAACCCGTGACCAGACATAGGAAAGTAGGTATCTCCAACTCCCTCCGAAGAGCTGATTAATTTGTCTCCATCCCACTGAGCCCAATCAATCAAACAGGTCTTATTATTTAAACTTTTATCCATTTTAAATTGATAGTCTATTAAGCCAAGCTGTTCACCGACACGCTTACCATCAGAGGCTGAAGCAATAAATTCAAACGCCTGGAAATTGCCATCCAACGCAGGCGGGTCCTGCCCCTCGTAGATAGTTGCACCTGCCTTTTTTAAGTTTGCCAGCTTTTTGGGTGACATTTTGTTCGTGAACGCATCCGGATAACCTTTCGATAAATCCGGTGGTGGTGCTTTTTCTTCTTTCTCGCAGGATGAACTGCTGGCGGTCAGGAATACGGTGACAAGAAGCACCAATAGAAGTGAACTGTGTGGGGTTTTCATGGCTGTTTTTTGTTAATTGGTTTGGTGAAGAGACTAACTAACCGATTCTATTGGTTAGTTAGCCGCACTGGCACTGATTTAGTTGAGCACCTTCGGTTTGTAGGTGCCGTCGGCGTTATTGGTCTCTAAATAGATAGCTTTACCAGCCGTTTGCTGGGGCGCACCCCCATTATCGGCTCCCTGTGTCCAGCCGAGTGCTTTGTATTTAGCGTCGATGCCTACCTGATAGTCAGGTTTGGTAGGGGTTACCGGCGTTACGGGTGTGTCCTCCCCTTTTTTGCAGCCGCCCAGTGCCAGCATCCCGACAAGGGCGATTATAGTAAACGTTTTCATTGGTTTGTGTGGATAGAACTGGTTTGCCTACTCGATTACAGGTTTTTGGCGGGGCCTGTTTGGAAATGATTCAATTTTACTGAACCATGCCGCTTGTGCTTGGGTAATAAACAGTACCGCTTTTATCCACTACACAAGCCCCGTAATAACCGTTAGAGCCATAATATGAAGTGCTGGTGTAAGTCCATTTAAGTGCGCCAGAATTGGCATCGAGCGCATATACTTTGTCACTTGATAAATAGACAATACCATCTGCAACCACCGGACTGGCTGAAACAACCTTCCCGCCTGTTTGATATTCCCACTTCTTTACACCAGAAGTCGCGTCGAAGGCATATACTTTCCCATCACCGTATCCCATAAATAAGATGCCGTTGTAAATCAAGGGCGCTGAAGCAGTTCTGCCATTTACAGTTTTGCTCAAGGCGTACTGCCAGAGTATATCGCCAGTTTTAGCATTCAGGGCAAACAGTTTGTCCTCCAAACGTGTATACAATACGTTGTTGACAACGGTGACAGCGGTGCTAACGTTAGGATTTTTATCTACGTTAAACAAGCCTTCTTTCTTCCAGAGATAGTCGCCCGATGAGGCATTGATAGCATATACAGCACCACCTTGATATGTTGCTGATACATAGACAATGTCATCTACTATAGCCGGATTTGTTTCTGATCCTATCCCTTTTGTCCATTTTAGTTTGCCGGAAGCAATATCAATAGCTGCCAGTCCATCCAGATCAAACCCATAGGAATCTTTAGCCACTTTTTGCAGCACAGCGTAGCCCGTTCCATTCACGAAGGTTGGATTTGCCTCTAGTGCGCTTTTATAAGCACATTTCCACTTTTCCGCACCAGTAGCCGGGTCAATACCTATTAAAAAGCCACTGTCGTTTAGTGTATAAACCAGGCCATCTGCATAAGTCGATGGGTACTTGTATCCCGCTTCCGCACCTACTGTTTTGATACCGAATAGTCGTTTGCCTGTTAGCGCGTCAGAGCCTATAAAATCGCCAATATTGGTGGTACCCTTGCTGAAGTAATAGAGTTTTCCGTTCAGAAAAATTGGCTCTCCACTTCCCGCTTCCAGGTTATTATTGAGACCTGACCACTTCACTTGCCCCGTTTGTGAATCCAGGGCGGTCATGTAGCCAGACATGGAAATGTAAACGGTTTGGTTGGCTGTACTTGCCACAACCGCCTGTTTCGTAACAGTCACTTTATAAACCGCCGTACTCGCATCTTCCGCCGTCACGGTGTACAGTACGTCCTTGGAAAAATCTTGTGCCACGCCCGTAGCTGGCGAAACCGTTGCTTTGTCGGAGAGTGTGAGGGTTGGCACAAGCTTGGTTACGTCGGTGCCGCTGGTGACAGTGGCCGAGATGGTTTTGGCCGTATTGTCGACCGTAGCGGTTACGGCGGGGCTAAGGGCGTTGAAGGCAAAGGCCGAGATGGTTTTGGCCGTGCTTTTGGCAGTAGGCGTAGGTGTCGGTGTCGGCGTAGGCGTAGGCGTTACGACGGGGTCGTCCGCTTTCTTGCACGAAACAACCCACAACAGCATCAGACAGAACAGAGTGGATAGAAGGGAGATTGGAGTTTTCATTGGTTTGTGTGATTTAAAAAATGATGTGAATAGAAGAAAGTATTTGCGGGGAAATGTCAGTAAAAACGTATGCGTTGTCTTGTTCGAAATTTATCAGAAACGCAACAGCGTTGTCTTTTAACGCCACTAAACTCACACTTTAGTCATACTACATGCCAGTCTGGGTTGGTGAGCAACCGGTATTAATGGGTGAGTGAACCGAATTGTAGGGTGAACTATCAAGCGGTAAGTCTACCAAAGCATTCGGTTAGTAAGAAAAATTTATACCAATTAACCCCATGAAGACGACTACTCACCCACTATTTATGGCCATTGGCGGACATTGGATAGAGAAAGATCGATTAAAGTTGTACGTTCGGGACGTACACCTGCGCTTACAGCCCGATGCGATGGCGTCTGCTGCTATTCCAATACATTCGTACCTCCCTCCTACACATGAAAGCACACGGTATTTTCTGGATTTTATGCCTGATCGGCCTTAGCCAGACGCTTGGTTTTGGTCAGCCGGTACCGGGTCTGGCCCGGCCGCTCGGAGACGAGCCTCCCTGCCCGCCCTACTGCGGTTTTAAAACCTTTACCTTTCAAACTAATGGGAAGCAACTATTCGACCCATGCGGCACGGCGGTGGTGCTCAAGGGCGTGAACAAGCAGGTTTATTTTGATGCGGGCGATCCCGATGGAGCCATATCGTTTCGGGAGATAGCCAAAACCGGCGCTAACTGCGTTCGTATTGTCTGGCAGATGCGGAACGATAATACCCTGACGCCAAGTTCTACGGCCCTGCTGGACCGAGTCATCACCAACGCAAAAGCCAACAAACTTATTCCCATTGTCGGCCTGTGGGACTATACCAACTCCGCCACCGGCGACGGGGGCTTCAGCCATTTATCTGAGTACGTTGCCTACTGGACACGGCCCGATGTGGTCGCTCTCATTCGCAAACACCAGACGTCACTGATTATAAATATTGCCAACGAAACGGGCATGGGGGATGGCTGTGAAAACTCACCCGACTGCCTGAATGCGTATGCGCTTGCCTATAAAACAGCCATCAACACCTTGCGGGCAAACCGAATTAACGTGCCGCTGATGATTGATGGAACGGATCTGGGCAAAAGCCTGCATTGTTTTGCCGTAAAAGGACAGGAAATTCTGAACGCCGATCCGCGCAAAAACATCATTTTCGATTTTCATCCTTACTGGCCGAAATCACTGACCGACACGATGGAAGGAGGCCGGTTTATTGTCAATAAATTCAACGAAGTGCGCAGTCTGCCCATCGCGCTTGTCATGGGCGAAACGGCCAAATATGGTGCCTGGGCGGGCAATGGCGTTAATGTTACCTCCGATGCGGGTGAAGTCGACTACAGCCAGTTGGTCAGGCAGGCCGACTCAGCAGGCATAGGCTGGTTGTTGTGGGAGTGGGGACCGGGCGAACGCGATGCGCAGGGCCGGTTAGTTTATGAAGCCATGAACATCACCCTCGACCGAACCTATAACTCACTGAACACGATACCCGCCACGTCTCGCCGGTACTGGGCAAAAGAGCTGGTCATCGACACTCCGAACAGCCTTAAAAACACCGCCCAACGGACGTTTTTCATTAATCACCTTTTTAAAACCTGCCCGCGCACCGACTAATGGTAAGACTGCTGCTCCTTTTCTTCCTTAGCCTGACGGGGCGGGTGCTGGCACAACTGCCCGGCGCCCGTTTTGAATCGCTAAGCAACAAAGACGGCCTGCCCAGCAACACCGTCAATGTTGCTGTTGAGGATGAGCGTGGGTTTATGTGGTTCGGCACACGCAAAAACCTGACCCGATATGATGGCTATACCTTTCAGAACATTCCTGCTATTGGCCAGGTCTATGGACTGGCTACAAAGCGGAGTGGCGGGCTTTATGTGTCTACCCAGACAACCGGCCAACTCCTGCACCTGACGGCCCCAACCCAACCACCCACGCTGGTTTATTCCCGTCAGGAAGGGGGCGCTTATAACACATTCATCGATTCGTTCGGGGATGTCTGGTTTTCGGACGTAAATGGCATCCATCGGTATGAACCGGCTACCCGCAAACGGCATTTTTACCCGATGCGAAAAACGACCTACGTCTTTCATAAAGGCTCGTTTGTGGAGGATGCTGACAAAAACGTTTGGGTGCTGGGCTTTGAAGTCGGGCTTTTCCGGTACGACCGCAAAGCGGACACACTGCGGTGTCTGTTCGGTCTCGACTGCCCCCGCCCGGACTTCACGATTATGCAAACACCCCTGCGTAATGGGTTCTTCGACCGGCAGGGCCTGTTGTGGATAGCCGCCGAACGAAGCGGAATCCTGCGCTACAACCCCCAATCCGGCCAACTGAAACGGTTTGAATTGCCAACCGGCCAATGCTATTCGATATGCGCCGATACCGACGACCAGAAGCGGCCTGTTATTTGGGTGGGCACCGACCGGGGTATCCAGCTTTTTCGGCCCGATACCGAAACCTTCCAGTCATTTACCGATGTGCTGCCCGTTCCGTTTGGGGTGCTGTCCATTTACCGCGCTGCCCGAACAGGTATTGTGTGGTTCTGCACCACCGAGGGATTACTGCGCTACAATCCGCATAATCAGGCCATTCAAACCAATCATGTCGGTAACCTGGCGAGGCCCGACCGGGTCAATACCGTCAACGGATTCCTGACCGACCGAAGCGACCCCACCGGGCAAACCGTTTGGATGGCGGTAGCCTATAACGGGCTGTTGCGCTGGAACCGGCGTGACAATACCACCCGGCTGTTCAGGTTCCCGACGTATTACGGAACAGCCCTCGAAGCCAACTGGCTCGTGCAGGATAGCCTGAACCATATTTGGGTGGGCGGCAATCAATGGCAAGTTTGGGAAGATGGCAAAACCGATGCCACCGACAATCGATTTGAAGGCATTTATGGATTTGATCCGGGCAGCGAGACGTACCTGACCAAGTCATTCACGGTGCATCATAACTTCTTCTCGGTGCCGTTCTATTCACTTGGCCTGATTGACCGTCGGGGCCGTTTCTGGGTCGTCAACCACTACGAGGGGGTCCATGTGCTCGACCCGGCAACCAACCGCGAACTGCACCTGTGGGATAAACCCACCCACGATTCGCTCATGCAACAGGGTAATTGGGTGATGTGCCTTTACGAAGACCGCCGGGGTCAACTCTGGCTCGGCACAAATCAGGGCCTGTTTTACTTCGATGAACGTACCCGCCAATTCGTGTCCACGTACTCCGGCAGTTCAGTGCTGGATATGACGCAGGACAGAGCCGGTAATTTTTGGGTGGTAGGCTGGCACGTGCTGGCCAAACTGAACGCACAGGGAAAACGGTTGCGGCAGTGGTCCGAAAAGGACGGTTTATACGATGGCGAGTGCCGACGTGTGGCGGTGGATGCCCAGAACCGCGTCTGGATTGGCACCTACGACGGGCTGCATGTGCTGGATGAACCAAAAAATACCATCCGCCGGTTAACGGCGAGCGACGGATTACTGTCGAACAGCACGATGGCCGGATTGCGCATGGGCGAAGGCGACGACCTGTTTGTGGGGAGCGCCGGGGGCTGGAGCACCGTAAATACCCGAACCATCAGCCGCGAAAAAGTAGCCAACAACCTGCAACTCACGTCCGTACGGATAAATAACCGGGAATCAGCCCTGAACTGGCAACAGAACGTTACGCTCACCCATACCGAAAATGCCATCAGTTTCGGGTTTTCGGCGATGAATTTCCTTATTCCGGCGTATAATTATTACGCGTATTTTCTCGAAGGTTTCGACAAAACATGGACCACGCCTGGTCCTGACCATCAGGCGAATTACACCAACCTGCCACCCGGCCCGTATGTGTTTCGGGTACGGGCCACCAACGAGTTCGACCGCCAGCAACAGAGTACCCTCGCCATCCCTTTTACCATTCGTCCCGCATTTTATGAAACCGGGTGGTTCCGACTTCTATTGGTACTGTTACTGGCAGGAGCGGGGGCATTTTTTTACCAGAATCGCCTGTCTTATCGAACGATAAAAGCCCGTTTAGCCCTTGAAGAAGCCACGTTGCAACAACAGGAAGCAAAATACAATGAAGAAGTTGCCGCCTATCAACTTAAACTTTCGCAGACCGAAATGGCGGCCCTGCGTTCGCAGATGAACCCGCACTTCATTTTCAACTGCCTCAATTCGATCCAGTTTTTTACGGCTCAGAACGATGCCGAACGAGCCTCTGACTACTTAGCCAAGTTCTCTCGACTGATTCGATTAGTACTGGAAAACTCTAAATCCGAACGGGTTACGCTGGCCAATGAACTGGAAACCCTGCGGCTCTATATCGAGATGGAAGCCATGCGCTTTCCCGACAAACTCCACTACGTTATCACGGTAGCCAAATCTATCGACGCAGAAAGTATTCAGATTCCGCCCCTATTGCTCCAGCCTTTTGTAGAAAACGCTATCTGGCACGGGCTGATGCACAAAGACGACGGCGGCAACGTGACCGTGAGTGTAGAGCAGTTTCAGGAAGACCGGCTGCACGTAGCCATCACCGACGACGGCATCGGGCGGCAGCAGGCGGCCCTGTTCAAAAGCAAGTCAGCTACCCGGAATAAATCGTTTGGTATGAAACTCAC
This sequence comes from Spirosoma sp., assembly GCA_031425355.1. GTDB lineage: Bacteria > Bacteroidota > Bacteroidia > Cytophagales > Spirosomataceae > Spirosoma. The sequence continues at coordinate 9,277 of JANPJE010000001.1, forward strand.
CGCCGAGCGTATCGACCTGATTAACAAGTTATATCACACCCAAACGCAGGTGCAGGTTATTGACCGGACCGACGAGTCAGGCCAGGCTACTGGCACCGAAGTACTGGTTGAAATTCCGATTTAGACCTATCCACCCAATCACGAACGAACATCATGATCCGTGCCATCCTTATCGACGACGAACCCAATGCGGTTGGGCTACTGAGCCTGCGTTTACAGCAACACTGTCCGCAGGTAACGGTGGTAGCGTCCTGCACCAGTAGCCACAAGGGTATACAGGCCATACTCGATTTCCAGCCTGATCTTGTTTTTTTAGATATTGAAATGCCCCAGATGAATGGCTTTCAGGTACTTGAAGCGGTGGCTGGCGTCTCCTTTTCGTTGGTGTTCGTTACGGCCTATGACCGGTTTGCGCTGAAAGCCTTTCGCTACAGTGCCGTTGATTACCTGCTCAAACCCATCGACACCCAGGAACTGATTCAGGCGGTTGAGCGGGTCGAGAAAAACCAGAAAACCGCCCCCGAACAGATCGACCACCTCCGGGGACAATTGACCGCACCCGTCAAAAATCTGCCCGACCGCATCGCCCTGCCCTACCAGAACGGAGTCGCTTTTGTGAATCTGAAAGACATACTTTACTGTGAATCAGACGACAACCACACAAAATTCTATCTTGCCGATGGTCAGCATTACTTGGCCACCAAATCCATGCGCGAGATTCAGGATTTACTGGAGGAGCGGGATTTTCTGCGCGTACATCGGCAGTATCTGATTAATCTGAATCACATCAAAAAATTCGTCAAAGGGGAGGGTAATTACATCGTTATGACGAATCAGCAGTCCATCCCCGTGTCGCGCACCCAAAAGGACCGGCTTATGGAACGATTCGGCTGGCTATAAGACTTGTCAGGAGATAGTTAAGGGGTTGGCTGAAATGGCTATTCTTGACCACGTTTGACCATTTCCTGACCATTAATTTAAACCTCTACCGCTCCATCCCGTTAGATAGTGAGAAACTATTTTTTGAGATGGCTCACTATCAACCTCTCCACGACTGGGCTGTTTCGCCCGCCGAAGCCGTCGCGCTGCAACAGCAGTTGCGCTCGCAGATTCGCATACAACCGCTGACAGAACCGCCGAAAACCATTGCGGGCTGTGATATTTCGTTTAATAAATTTGAAGAAACCGTCTATGCCGGGATTGTCGTGCTACGGCTCGACACGCTCGAAACCATCGAAGAAGCGGGCGTAGTCAGCACGGCACCGTTTCCTTATATTCCGGGTCTGCTGTCGTTTCGCGAGATTCCGTCGCTGCTGGAAGCCTGGCAGAAACTAACCATCGAACCGGACGTAGTGATGTTCGATGGACATGGTACGGCCCACCCGCGCCGGATCGGGATTGCCTCCCACGCGGGCCTGTTTCTCAACCGACCAACGTTTGGTTGCGGCAAGTCGGTGCTGGTAGGCAAATACGACGAACCGGCTCTGGAACGCGGCTCATGGTCGCCCATGAAGCACTATAACGAGGTGATTGGTGCGGCACTACGTACCAAAAATAAAGTTAATCCGGTATATGTTTCGCCCGGCCATTTGATTGATCTGGACACCGCTATTTCACTGACGTTGCAAACCAATGGCGGGTATCGGATTCCCGAGCCAACCCGCCGGGCGCACAACTTAGTGAATGCTCTACGGCGGGGTGAACGGGTGAGTACAGATTGAGGTCTGACTATTAAACTTTTTGCAGAAACATCGTTTTGAGGACCATTATGGTCTTTTCAACACGCCCTTCAATTTCCTCAGCATCGTCTGTCAGACGGATATCTTTGACCAGTGTTCCCCGTTTAAGCGTATTAGACGAACCCCGTACGTTCAAATCTTTAGTGATTTTTACGGAATCGCCTTCGGCAAGGCTCGTTCCATTCGTATCTCTTACGTCCATTTCGGTACTATATCTGGTGGTTTTCTGTAAAGGTACGACGCTGGTACTCAATAACTGAAGTTACTATTGGGCGATACCGGGCCAACGCATTAACTTACCAACTCATTGATCGTTTCCCGTGCAGCCCGTCGGTTCTCATTCCCTGTCGCAGCAAGTCAGAAATTACGTCGTTGCATTCTATCAGACGCAGCGCAACGCGTTTGTCGTTATCCTTACGTTGCTGACTGCCTTTTATATCCTCAACGTTCCCGATCAGGCAAACGACATGATCGACGCAGTGATTTATACGGGTGTTTTCAGTCAACTATTTCAATTTATCCTGCTCAGTACGTTTGTCTGGAGTTGGGTCGTGTACGCCAGTACCCGCTTGATTCTGCACATCTCACCGATGGGATTGCGACTTACGCCCGAATGTATTCGGCTGCTGCGCTGGCTCCCCAGAATTGGTGGTATGATTCCCCCGCTTATTCTGGCGTATGCGTTCTGGCAACCCAACCGCTGGCAACCGTATCTGCTCCTGCTCGACAGTGGTTTTATGGTTGTTCTTTTCCGGTTTGTCGAACGGCAGGTGCCCGCATTCTGCTTGCCTGAACGGTGGAAATTTTCGGATCGCTACACCAGTCTTAAGTATGACATCCGGGTTGTATGGCGGCATCCGCTTGGCCGGTGGGTCATTACGGCGGGCGTATCGCTCACAATTTTCCTGCTGATCTTATTCAGTTTGCCGGTCGAATGGCGCATCGCCCAACGACTGCGTCCAACCGCCATCATCATCTTTGGCATCGCCGTATTTACGTTTTGGGGAAGCGTTGTGGTGTATCTCAACGATTACCGCTACCGGCCACTTGTGCTGCTGATTGTCGGGTATCTGATCGTTGTAAGCGCATTTAATGACAACACCGCCGTTCGGCAGGCTGTGGGCGGGTTGGTTCCGGCTATCTCCCAACGCCCGACCGTTGCCGCTCATTTTGCCCGTTGGGTCGACATGCGCCGACAGCAGGATGGCGATACGATTCCGCTGATACTGGTAGCCGCCGAGGGGGGTGGCATTCGGGCACTGAACTGGACCGCAGAAACGCTTATCCGGCTCGACTCCATCATTCCCGGATTCAGCCGCCACGTGTACGCGCTCAGTGGCGTATCGGGCGGGGGCGTTGGCACGGTGTTTTATACGGCTTTTTTGCGGGATGTGGCCGAGGCAAACCGAATTGGTCAGTTCGAGCAGTTTCGTACCGTCATCCGCGATGATTATCTGTCGGCCGTGACGGGTGCGTTGTTGTTTCCCGACGGTGTTCAGCGGCTTATTCCGATGCCGATACCTGTGCTCGAACGAGCCAAATGGCTGGAAGATTCATGGGCGACGTCTTATCGCAACAACCTGAATCTGAACACTCTCGACTCATCCTTAACGACGCTGTATCAAACCGAAACGGGCTACAATTACAGCTTGCCCTCGCTGTTGCTGAACGGTACGCTGGCCGAATCAGGACAAAAAACCATTACCTCAAACCTCCAGCTTGACCCGCGTTATTTTACCGACGTTGTCTCCACGCTCGATGTGCTCGGCAGCGACGTACCGCTCAAAACAGCCGCGTCGCTGTGCAGTCGGTTTCCGGTTGTCACCAATGGCGGATTGATTCAAAAAGACACCCTCGACCGCAACGGACGCACCCAGCGATATGGCGGACACGTTGTAGATGGCGGCTACTTCGACAACTCGGGCGTGGAAACCTGCATACAGTTGCTAAACAATCTCGTTCCACTGATTCGACAGGTAGACACGACCCAACGGGTGAAAATCATTCCGTATATTCTCTTTATTCAGAACAGCAATACCGTCAATAACTTACCTCGAAAACGGTCTGTTTTGCAGGAAATTCAGGTGCCGTTGCTGGCCTTTTTCAACGCCTGGGACAATGGCTCGACCACCCGCGACAATATGTTTAACTCGTTCATGGATCGCTTTACCAACCCCAGAACCAATTACATAACCCTCCGTTTAGCCTACCGCGATACGTATCCGCTGGGGTGGTTTCTGTCCGACAGCATGGCCCGGAGCATCAGCCGACAGGCGAAAGACTCGATTAGTCTGAAAAATAAAGAACTGGTACGTTTAAAAAGTACATTCCGGCGAATGGGGGTGACACGTGTAGCGCCAAAATAGAGCCGCACCGGCGAACCGGGCAGATCCTCCTGATGTGTATGATCTATATGATTTATGCTGGTAAGAATCATTTTTACATCCTATCAATCTTAAAAATCCGCCGGTCCGCCGATGAGGTTCTATTTTTACCCGCATGAAAAACCTCCGCATCAATGGCCGCATCTGGCTCGAAACCACCGCCAACGACAAAGCCGAACGGTTTATGGGAATCGGGCGTCTGGAATTGCTCGGCCATATTCAGCAAACCGGCTCCATCAATCAGGCGGCCAAAGCCATGAAAATGTCGTACAAACGAGCGTGGGAACTGGTTCATTCGATGAATACCCAAGCCGAAACGCCCTTAGTCATCACCCAAACCGGGGGCTTAACAGGCGGTGGAGCTATCGTTACCAAAGAAGGCGAAAAATACCTCACTCATTACCGCGCCCTGCATGAACGGTTTCAGCAATTTCTGGCCGACGAAGGGACGAAACTCCTGTAAAAAAGCAATAGCGTTATTTCCAAACAAACAGAACGGATCGTTATATTTGTTTGGAAATAACGATGTTCATGAAATACCTTTTGTTTCTGTTTTTGCTGACCACGCCCTTCGTAAAAGCCGCCATACTGCCCGACAGCACCATTAACCCAACGGATTCGCTACGTAAAATTCAGCTAAGTGAAATCGTCGTTACAGCCTCGCGGATACCCGAAAGCATTCTGAAATCGCCGGTTAGTGTCGAACTACTCGATGCACGTCAAATCCGGTTATCAGCCCAACCTTCCTATTTCGACGCCATCGAAAACCTGAAAGGCGTTCAGTTACTGACATCCAGTCTGGGGTTCAAAGTGTATAACACGCGTGGCTTTGCCAACCCAACTAACGTCCGGTTTGTGCAGCTCGTAGATGGGATGGATAACCAGGCTCCGCACATTGGCGCGCCCATTGCCAACGCGCTGGCTCCATCGGACTTGGATATTTTGCGGGTCGAGGTTGTGCCCGGTGCCGCATCGGCATTGTACGGATTGAACGCCCTTAACGGACTCGCGCAACTCATTACAAAAGACCCGTTTACGTCGGTGGGGCTAAGTATCAGTCAGAAAACGGGCGTTAATCATGTGAACGATCCGCTCGTTTCGGCAAAGGTATTTAGCGAAACGAGTGTGCGCTATGCCCTCACTGTTGGTTCGCGGTTGGCGTTTAAAATCAATTTCACCTACCAGGGCGGCTACGACTGGATAGCCCGCAACGCTACTGACCTTAACCCCAATGCCAACACTTCGCTGGGCCTGACAGGAACGGATAATCCCGGCCGCGATCTGGTCAATACCTACGGTGACGAATCGGCTAACCGACGGTCGCTGACGCTTGGCGGCAAACGCTACGTAGTGGCCCGAACCGGCTATTTTGAGAATGAAATTACTGATCTGACCCTGAAGAACCTCCGGGGTGACGTAGCTCTTTTCTGGCGACTTCGGCCAACGCTCACGATTTCGTACCGCTATAAAGGAGCTACTCTCGCAAACGTTTACCAGCGCACCAACCGTTTCCGGCTCGACGATTACCGGCTCGATCAACACGGATTGACGCTCGAATCACCATCCGTGCAAATTCGGGCTTACCACACCCGCGAAA
>JANPJE010000002.1:0-38096 GCA_031425355.1 Spirosoma sp.
ATTTAGCCGGATAAATGCCACAATGCCTTTCTGCCGAATGCCCGTTTGCTCCAATCGGCTCAAATTGTCATTCAGAACAGGGTGGCTGTTGCGAAAGTGAATCAGTCGTTTGTAATGATTGACCAGCGAATCAGGATCACGTTGCTGCTCAGCCAAGGGCCGAACGGTCTGGCTGGTGCTGTATTTGCCGCGTCGCCAGTGGGTGCGCTGGTGGTCACGGGCGCGGATATCCCACAAAAAAGGCTCGCGGACGTTTTCGTCGGGTTTCAGGCCCAGCATTCCAATTTCTTCACCGTAATATAAATACGGCAAACCGGGAAGAGTTAGCAGCAGATTAGCCGCTGTTTTCAGGTGGTTGATGTTGGCTTTCAACAAACTCCCGACGCGGTTCTGGTCGTGGTTAGATAGGATCAGCGCGTCGATAAATTTCGGGTTTACGTTGCCGAACGTACCGTGAACATAGGCCAGAAACTGAACCATATCCTCCGTGTCATCTTCCTGCCGAACGACTTCGTTAATCATCAACCCGAGGTCGAAATTAAAATTGGCTTTCAGTCCCCGAAAATACGGCGCAATACGTTCGGGGCGCGTCCAGACTTCCCCGACAGTATAGGCACCGGGCTTTGCGGCTTCAACAACGCGGCCAAACTCCTGCCAGAATTCATGGTTTTTCGGCTCTTCCGATTCTCGATATAAGTGCCGGGCCGCATCGAGCCGGAATCCGTCTACACCAATATCAGTCAGCCAGTAACGGGCAATGCTGAAGATTTCTTCGCGTAGGGGCGGATGATCGAAATTCAGGTCGGGCATTCCACTCCAGAACATACCGTAATACTGTTCGGACGGTCCCGCTCCGGCGTACCGGTCGTTACGGGATGCTGAACTACGCACCGAATGCCACGGATTTCGTTCGCCCGAATCGGCGGTAATGTCGCGTGTAGCCAGTTTTCTCGCTTTTATTTCATCGGGATGCAGCCACTTGTAATAAGGTCGGTACAGGTTGTCGGGCCCTTTCGCGGCTTCCCGAAACCAGGGATGGTGAATGCTGGTGTGGTGCAAAACCAAGTCGATAATGACGGCAATGTTGCGTTTATGGGCTTCGGCAATGAGCCGCTTGAAATCGGGCATCGTGCCGTATTCGGGGTCGATGCCGTAATAATCCGTTACGTCGTATTTATGGTAACTCGGTGATGGACTGATGGGCATGAGCCAGATGGCCGACACGCCGAGGTCCTTCAGGTAGTCAAGTTTGCTGGTGATGCCGTTGATATCGCCGATCCCGTCGTGGTTTGAATCGGCAAAAGAACGGACAAAAATTTCATAATGAACGCCCGTATTGCCGGTCTGGCTGCTGGGCGAGAAGGCAACCGAAGGTTGAGAAACTTCAGTTGCCAGCATTGAATTATCAGATTGCATTCGGTAAAAAAAGCTGTTGGTCTTATCGTTTCAACACAGTCAATATGCGCTGGCGTTCCCCCTGCTGCACACTCAGAAAATAATTTCCCGCAGGTAGATTCTGCATGTCCAGCGGCTGGCGAAACAGGGTTGCGTTTTTCTGAACAGCAGTTTTTCGTACTGTCCGGCCTGCCGAATCGCGCAGTGTAAAATCGACTATGCCCCGATACGTATTTGTTAGCTCAACAACCATCTGATCGGTGACCGGGTTTGGCGAAATGAGAATCCGGCCACTTGGGTCGTCGATGGCCGTCACCTGACTCGGCACCACGGCAAACGGCACCAAACCGGCTTCGGGGGTTGGCAGTTTGGTGGTCGAATAGAGATGAAAGGCGCCCGGCTCCAGCGAAATCGACTGGTTTGCGTCCGTTACCGGAATTTCCTGCCCCGAAAAGTAATGATACCACTTCCCCGCCAACGGAAATCCGGCCGGGATGGTCTGCGTTTTAGTGTCAAAATTCCCGATCAGGAAAACCGTTCCCGATGCACTCCGCAGGGTAATTCGCTTGACAACGCCACCAAAATCGGTTGTGAAATCAGTACTGGCAAACGCCGGGATGGTGGTTTTCAACTTGATAAATTCACTATACACTTTGAATAGTTTCAGGCGATTCGCATCCTGATAATAGTCCCACCGGACGGGTTTGGCGGCCGTTCGGCAATCATCTCTGATGGTTGTCCCGTCAGAACAGGTGTTGATGGACAGGTCGTAGCCCAACTCGCCGAATTGCCAGATCATTTTCGGTCCCGGCACGGTGAGCATAAAAGCAGCGGCCAATTTAGCCCGGTCGAGCGCGGTAGGCAGCGATTTGATATTATACGAACCGTTGGTCAGGCCGTTCTGGCGCAGATCGTACACGATACGTTCTTCGTCGTGACTTTCGGCATAGCCAATCAGATTCGGTGTTGGAAAATTGCGTTTCTGGTATGAAATACCCGAAAAATCACCCTGCGCGGAGCGGGTCGCGCCCCGAAAATCGCCGTTGTGATTGCCCCAGAATAACATGCCATACCTGGCTAATTCGATCTCTTCGGTGTTGTCGGCAAAGTGTTCCAGAATGACATACGCCGTTGGGTCAACGGTGCGAATCTGGTCGTAAATGCGCTTCCAGATGGCAATCCGGCTGGCATCGTAATTGCCCCACGCGCCTACGTCGTTGCCCGAATTTTTCTGCGTAAATCCTTTTGACAGATCGAAGCGGAATCCGTCTATTTTATATTCCTGCAACCAAAATTTACAAACGAGATCGACAAACGCTTTGGTGTCGGGACTCTCGTGGTTGAAATCGAAAAAGACGCTGAACGGGTGCGTTGCCTGCTGGTTGAAATACGGACTGTCGGTTGATGGACGATCCCCCGCCCAGTACATTTTTACGTACGGAAATTCATAATCAGCCTGGTTCAGTACCATATCGAGCACAACCGCAATGCCCTGTTTATGAGCCGCGTCGATGAACCGTTTCAGCGCGTCTTTGGTGCCATACGCTTTGTCGGGTGCAAAGTAGAACGTTGGATTATAACCCCACGAATCATTCCCCGAAAACTCATTGACGGGCATTAACTCGATGGTGTTGATGCCTAACCGTTTCAGGTACGCCAGACTATCGGTGAGGGTCTGGTAACTCCGGTTCTGCACAAAGTCGCGCACGAGCAGTTCATAAACGACCATTGTATTCACGGCGGGGCGCTGGAAATTGGTCGTCTGGAACACAAACGGCGTTTGACCCGGTTGCAACACCGACACCGTATTGCCCTGCGCTTTTTCGGGGAAGGTTTTCAGACCGGGATACGTCGTTGCGGGAATAAACCGGTCGTTATTGCGGTCCAGAATCTTGTCGGCATACGGGTCCGCCACACCGATAATGCCATCGACCAAATACTGAAATGCTGTTTCGCTGGTTGATAAATTGGTCAGTTCGAGCCAGTAACGGGTTCCATCGGGGGTGCGGTTCATCAGGTAAGCCGGGCTGGTAATCCAGTCGTTGAACTCGCCAAGCAAATACACAAAGCTTTTTTTTGGAGCATAAAGCACCAGCGTCGCCGTGTTCGGGCCGGTGTAATTGATGCCGTCCTGCAAACCCGCTGGCAGGGCCGCCACGGTTGGTTGGGGCTTCACCGTAAAAAAGAACGTATCGGAAATGGCTGTAGCTGTGGCCGAAAGCGACGTTGCTTTTACGATAACGGTACGTTGCAAACCCGCCTGCGAACCCGTATTGAGCGTAGTTCGCAACGAGTCGGTCCCGGTCGAACTGGCGTTGGGCTGACCATCGAGGGTTAGACTGAACGTGGCCGATTGTGACGTTTTGTACCGCACCAGCAGCGATGAGTTGGCGTCGACGTAAAAATTCTTCTGGCCGGGTGATAGCCGCGAAAGGTTGAAACTATTGTCGAAAATCGGGACGAATAAATCTTCCGTTTGCGCCTTGCCATCGCCACTTTTGAGCAACACCCCTAACCGTCGGATGGGCGTTCCGGCGGGCACACCGAAGTAGGTGCGCGGCACAAGTTTTATCTGCCATCTATCGTTACCGAGGGCAGTCATTTTACCCAGCGCGAATGGTTTGGAAAAGTCGGTTTGCCCGGCGGGCTGAAATTGAAACGCATCGCCGGTTGCCGATGTACCCGCCCCCGACCATAAATAAACATCGTCGGTTTTGCCCAGTAATCCCTTTGCCCGACCGTCTTTGGCCTGAGTCAAATCGAAGATAAGCGTGATTTCAGCGTCGGCAGTTGGGAAGGACGGTTGTGTGGTAACAACTTGAGCCAGAGCCGGGACAATGACCCAAAGGCACAGAAATAAGGAGTAATAAAGTTTTTTCATAACATTTGCTGGATGAAGTACAGGGTAAAGATATAGGTTTATCATTTGTCGGCATAGCGTTTTAATGCTTGATAAACCCGGTGCGTCGGCAAGCCCATAACAGTATAAAATGACCCGTCTAATCGCTCGATACCGACCAGCCCAATAAAATCCTGTGCGCCATACGAACCCGCCTTGTCAAACGGCTGGCATTCGCGGATGTAGTACGTGATCTCGTCGTCGGTGAGGGCGGCAAACTGTACCGTTGTCTCATCGGTGAATGAGGTTAATCCATCCGGCGATAAAATGGCCACGCCCGTTCTGACACGGTGCGTTCGACCCGATAATGACCGCAGCATCCGGCGGGCATCGGCTTCGTTCTGCGGTTTGTTCATAATCTGATCGTCCAGAATCACGACCGTATCGGCACAAAGGATAATTCGATTGTTTTTAAAGTCAACCAGAAACTGTTCGGCTTTTTGGCGGGCGAGAAATTCGGCCACTTCATCGGCGGGCATCGTATCCGGAAATGTCTCGTCGGTGGGGCGGGTCTCAATCGTGAACTGAAAGCCAGCATCGGCCATTAATTGTTTTCGGCGGGGCGAACCCGACGCCAGTACAAGTGGGTAACGTAGTGTGAGCATGTGGTCAAGCCCGGATGGTATCCGGGGATATCTATAGTCAACCCCGTTGGGGTCTGGCAAATTTCGCGCTATATTCGTAATTAACCATTTATCATCGCACCGGCGACCCGGTCATCATTCCTTTGTCTATCCGCCTTGCTACCTCTGCCGATGCGGCTCTGCTCACCGACCTGTCGGTGACGACGATGCGCGAAGCCTTCGGGCCACCGCACAACCCGGCCGAACTTGTTGACGAATACATTCAGTCGGCCATTACGCAACCCGTTTTAGAGACTGAACTGGCTGATTCACGGTCAACGTTTTTTCTGTTTGATTCCCCCGACGGAACGACGGTTGGTTATGCCAAACTGCGTCAGCACACGCCCCCGCGTCAGATGCCTGAACCGTATCGACGGGCTGGTGATGCAATTGAAATACAGCGTATTTACCTGTTGCAATCGCAGGTAGGGCAGGGGCAGGGCCGAATGCTGATGGACCATTGTTTAGACTGGGCACGGATGCAGGGCTATAAAGCCGTGTGGCTTGGGGTGTGGGAACGGAACGAACGCGCACTGCAATTTTATAAAAAACTGGGTTTTGACCGATTCGGGTTTCATTATTTTCAATTTGGCTCCGAACGACAGCGGGATTTTTGGCTCTACAAACAGTTATCTCCATAACTAATTCGTACAATTGGTTTAAGTAATAAGTGGTAAGTAATAATTGGTAGGTTATCAAATAGCAAGCCGGGACAAGGTATTGACATGCATATGCTTATAACTCGACTACTTATAACTTACTACTTGATAACTTACCACTCACTACTTAAACCAATTGTATCGGCAGCACTCTAATTGTTGTTCTTCTTAAGCAATGAATAAATTGTACTCACGGACATATCTGGACTTGTTGCGCCATTTTCTGGTGTGGCTTGTCCTGTTTACCGGGTACAATACAGCGGTAATTGCGCAGGTAAAACCAACCGAAAAAGACGCAACTCCGGCAACGCCCGACCAAATTCAAGTCGATACGTTACGAAATAAAGGTTTTCAGAACGAAGTGCCTGACTCGATGGCCATCATCCATTCGGCCAGTACGGATAGCCTGTTGTTTCAGCGGGACAGCGTTTTCTATAGCCGACTGAAAACCAGAATGTATAAGCGTCGGCTGACTCGTCAGATCTACGATGCTCTTTTTCAGGATGTGTATAACAGCCGGGTTCGAACGGGCGAGGTGAACCAGATCGAAGCCAATCCATTCAAAATATTCGAGGGAAAAATTATCGGCGATATATACATCCGGCGGCTCAGTGTATTTGGTCAGACCGTATATGATACGCTCCGGAAACCCGCCAACTGGATTGAGCGGACGGGTGGTCGTTTGCACACCAATACCCGCGAGCACGTTATCCGAAATTCTTATCTGCTTTTTCAGCCAGGCGATATGCTTGACCCGATGGTGTTGCGCGATAATGAGCGGTTGTTGCGCACTACGTCAATTTTTCATGATGCCCGGATTCTGGTTATTCCTCGTGCTGGCAGCAAGCAGTTCGTGGATGTTTACGTGATCACGCAGGATGTTTGGTCGCTGTTGCCCAATGGCGGATTCGGCGGATTTTCTAATTTTAGTGTAGGCTTCGATCAACTCAATTTTCGGGGGCTGGGGCATCAGCTATTTGCGCAGTTCCTTTATTCACGCAACGATCCCCGTCAGAAAATAGAATATCAGGCGCGGTATAAAGTGCCCTTTATCGGGAAAACGTTTCTGACGGCCGAAGCCAATTTGTTGTATCTGCGCGATCTGAAGCAGGTTTCTGCCAAATTGTACCGCCCTTTTCTCACGCCCGATATGAAGTATGCCGGGTCTATCGAATTGAACCATACCCAGATCAATAGTCGGTTAATTACCCGCGATGACAGCGTTGTGTTAATCCCGCTCAGCTATAATTACTCTGATTTCTGGATTGGCCGGTCGTTCCGGTTGTTCTATCGGCAGCGCGACACCGAAGAGAAAGGACGCTCCCGGCTGATTGTGGCATTGCGAAATACCAATTACATGTATAGCCGACGGCCCGACGTGACGGCGGACACCAATCAGATTTATCAGGACAGCCGCACGACGTTGTTCAGCGTAGGATTTTCCCGGCGCAAATACGTTCGCGACGTGCTGATTTATGGCTTCGGACGTACTGAAGACGTACCGATTGGGGAATCCATTGCCGTAATTGCCGGGTTCGATAATGCCGAATTGGGTAGACGACTTTATACGGGTCTGAATTTTTCGCAGGGAAAATACGTCCGTCATATTGGTTATCTGTACGGCCTCGTCAGTCTGGGCGGCTACATCCGCTCCAGCCGGATTGAGCAGGGCGTTTTCTCCTTCGAATCGAATTATTTCAGTCCGCTGATGAAAACCAAGTGGGGAAACATGCGGCACTTTTTTAACACCCGCTATACCACCGGCATTAGTCGGTTCGACAACGAATACATCTCGCTGGGTGGAAACAATACGTCCCTCAACACGGACGGAATCGGCATCAACAGCGACGCCCTGCGAGGCACCAAACGGTGGTTTATCAATTACGAGAATGTGTTGTTTTCCCGGCTGAGCCTGATCGGGTTTCGGGTGGCCTTTGTTGCGTTCGTGAACCTCGGTCTCACCAGTTTCCCGGAACGGCCTTTATTGAAAGGGCCGCTGTATCAGGGCTATGGAATTGGGTTTCGACTACGTAATGAGAACCTGACCTTCAATAGTTTTCAGATTCGGCTGGCCTACTACCCAAATATCCCCGGAAACACAATTCCGTTCCGCCCCGAATTTGAGGGCATTCCCACGCTCCGGCTCCGCGACTTCGACCTGTCGGCTCCGCAGATTATTCCATATCGGTGAGACATTACAAAAATAAATGAGTATGATGTATCAACATTAAATACATTTACATTATATTTGTAGCATGTCTATTGAAACTGACATTAAGCAGAACACGCCGTTCAAATCCACCTTTCACCGGGTAGTGGTAAATTTGATCTACACAAGCAATTGGATTGCGGGTGGCCAAACTACGTTATTAAAGCCCTACAAGCTTACCTTACAGCAATATAACGTACTGCGGATTTTGCGCGGACAATATCCCAGCCCCATTAAGGTGTCGGACATTACGGAACGCATGCTCGACAAAATGTCGAATGCCTCCCGTCTGGTCGATAAGTTAGTAGCGAAAAAGTTGGTATTACGTACCGAGTGCCCCAGCGACCGCCGGGCTGTCGATGTAGTCATCACCGAGAAAGGTTTGGAATTGCTTAACCACCTCGATAAGCGGCAGGCCGAATGGGATGTGGCTTTGCAGGACAAATTAACCGCCGAAGAAGCCACTGTACTGAGTCAATTACTCGACCGGCTGCGGGTATGATTTTCTAATTACCAATTAAGTTTATAAAGTCAAAAACCGTTTATTATAACTACCAATGAAGAAGGCAACCTTATTTGCAGCTCTGTTATTTTCATCAGTGGGCGCGTTTGCTCAGGAATGGACACTCGACAAATCTCACTCAAACCTCGGATTCACCGTAACGCACCTGATGCTGTCGGATGTAGACGGTAAATTCCAGAACTTCGATATTAAAATGACCTCATCGAAGCCTGATTTTACGGATGCCAGAATCGACCTGACGGCCGATGTGAACAGCATCAACACCAGCCAGGAAAAGCGCGATGCTCACCTGAAAGGTCCCGATTTTTTCGATGCGGCCAAGTATCCGAGCATGACGTTTAAAAGCAAGTCGATCACGAAAGTATCGGGCAATAAATACAAACTGATGGGCGACCTGACGATGCACGGCGTAACGAAGCCTGTAACGCTCGACGCCGTTATCAACGGACCGGTTGTAAACCCACAGAACAAAAAAACCTTAGCTGGTTTTAAAGTATCGGGAGAAGTAAAGCGGGCTGATTTTACATTGGGCACCGTGCCGACGGCCGTTGTCAGCGACGAGATTGCTATCCGCGCCAGCGGTGAGTTTGCAAAAGTTAACTAACCTATGATGAGTACGTTGATCCCCGATGCCTTGAGGTGTCGGGGATTTTTTGTGTCAAAAAACGGATGAAATTATAATCGTTTTGCCGGATGGCAGGGCGACGTATCGGGGTGCTCAAACAAACGCCGGGAAATCATCCATAAACTGCACATCGGCAGTTTCGTGGTTCACGCAGCAGCAATAGTGCGTCAGGCCATTGGAAACAACGAAATAGGGTGCCCGATGAATGTGGTTATAGCGGGCAACCTGATCGAAAACACCCTGCGTCAGCGGAATATGCGGAGCCTTGCACTCAACGACCAGAAACGGATTGCCATCCCGGTCGAACACCACCACATCGGTACGTCTCTGAGTCTGGTTAAAAATCAGCCCTCCTTCAGACCGGATGAGGGCTTTGGGGTAGGTATAATGCGTGAGGAGCAAGTTGACAATGTGTTGCCGAACCCACTCCTCCGGCGACAGGCGGACATACTTACGACGTAACAAATCGAAAATATAAGGTTTCCCTTCGACTTGCTTAGTTTTGTGATCAAAAGCAGGGAGGTTCAGCGCGACCATACGGCAAAGATAAAGAGCGAAAGAGTGAATGAGCGCAAAAAACTCACGCCAACTTTTCACTCATTCGCTCTGGTCCGCCGGTGCGGTTCCGGTTCACCAACTCACTCATTGACAGATGAAAACTAAAGAAGAAATCGTTCAGAACTGGTTGCCACGCTACACAGGTACACCCATCGAGACATTCGGCGAATACATTTTGCTGACCAATTTTATCAATTACGTCGAGATTTTCGCCCAGAAATTCGACGTGGAAATCTTCGGCATGGGGCGGGCCATGCAAACCGCTACGGCCAATAACATCACCATTATTAATTTCGGGATGGGTAGTGCGATGGCTGCTACGGTTATGGATTTATTGTCGGCCGTCAATCCGAAAGCGGTACTGTTTCTGGGTAAGTGCGGTGGCCTGAAAAAAACGCAGCTCGGCGATCTGGTTCTTCCCATTGCGGCCATCCGGGGCGAAGGCACGAGTAATGATTATATGCGGCCCGAAATTCCGGCTCTTCCGTCGTTTCGGTTGCAACGGGCGGTGTCATCTACCATCAAAAAATACGAAATGGATTACTGGACGGGCACGGTCTATACCACCAACCGGCGAATCTGGGAGCATGACGAAGCGTTTAAAGATTACCTCCGCGAGATCCGGGCAATGGCCATCGACATGGAAACGGCTACCATTTTTACGGTCGGTTTCGTCAATTCCATTCCGCACGGTGCGCTCCTTTTAGTGTCCGATAATCCGCTGGTGCCTGAGGGTGTCAAAACTGAAGAAAGCGACAAACGCGTAACGGGCCAATTCGTCAATGTTCACTTAGACATTGGCATCGACGCCCTCCTCGAACTCGAATCCTCTGGCGATTCGGTCAAGCATTTGCGGTTTGAGTAGTACGTAGTGCAGTTACTTAAATACTTGACCTATTCCACTATGTAATTCCGGGATAGTTTCGGTATACAGGTTATAAATACATTTTGTCATGCAGTTATCTATAAGATAAGACAAAATGGCATTATATATTTCATTTTATGTGATAATAAAGACAAAATGACATGAGTTTTGGCTTGGTATAACATTTGATTAAGGGAGTATGTGTTTGAACGTAAACAACCCAATCAAAAACAGATAAACTCATGGCAACCTTAGTTCGATATAACAACTTCCCAACCTTCTTCAATCCACTTTTCGACCGTGCAGTTATCAATCGGTATCAAAACACGACGCCGAACGTACCAGCGGTAAACGTTAAAGAAACCGAAACGGCTTTCGTCATTGAGCTGGCCGCTCCCGGTTTGAAAAAAGAGGATTTGAAAATCAACGTCGAAAACAACAACCTGACGATTGCGTACAAATCGGAGACGAAAACCGAAGAGACAGCCGATAAATATACCCGGCAGGAGTTCGGCTTTACGTCTTTCTCACGCAATTTCCGTCTTCCTAAAACGGTCAATGCCGACGCCATTAATGCTGCTTACACCGATGGTATTTTGACGGTCGAATTACCGAAAGTCGAAGTGAAAGAAGAGAAATTAGTGAAAGAAATTACCGTTGCCTAATCGCAATCCGGTAGAATTAGAAAGCCCGCGCCATTTGGTGCGGGCTTTTTTGTTTGTCATAATTTTTTAAACACAGAGCCACAGAGAGCACCGAGTTTTTCTTCGTGTTCTCTGTGGCTCTGTGTTTAAAAAATCTTTATTGTCTGCATAAAAGCGTCGAGTTTGCGCTCGTCCAGATTGCCGTTTGTCCGTACGCCACTGCAAACATCGAGGCCGAACGGTTGTACGGATTCGATGGCTTCGCGGGCGTTTGCCGGGTTCAGACCGCCCGCCAGAAAGACCGGCACCCGCAACTGCTCCACAATCCGGCGGCTGACCCGCCAGTTATGAACGCGCCCCGTTCCGCCCAGTTCTTTCACGGTCAGATTGGGGTTTCCCGAATCTAACAGTAACGTATCGACGCCATCCTCAACGGCTTGCAACGCTTCTTCGAGGTTTCGCTCGTCGATCACATGAATGACCTGCACCAGCTTTACGGCGGGCAAAGCCGCACGGAGTTGAGCATACGTACCGGACGGTACAGCGTCCACAAGCTGAATGGTATTTGCCCCTACACGCCGTTGATGGGCAATAATATCGGCGGTTGTTGTCTCGCTGGTGAGCATAAACGTAGCGATGGGCGGGGGTGTGGTTCGGACAATTTGAGCGGCCAGTTCATCGCCCACCACGCCGGGTCCACTGGGCATTTGGCCCACCAATCCGAGCGCATCGGCACCCAAACGGATGGCTAAGGCTGCCTCATCGAGACTACTGATACAACAAATTTTAACCCGTGTGCGGAACGGAGATTCCATTGTTTGCGGTTGATTAACGAAACGATACAGCCGCAAACCTACGATTTGTTGGTCAATACCTGATGTTATTATGGTTCAGCAAGCACCCGTCGATACGTACGCTTCTCTCCGAATTCCTGAATTTCGCTATTTTGTCATGAACAGTTTCCTGATAACGGCTACGTTGCTGATTCAGGAGGTTATTCTGGGCTACGAGTTGTATAAAATGACCCACGATCCGCTCATGCTGGGGTTGGTCGGTCTGGCCGAAGCCCTGCCATTTATTGCCCTGTCGCTGTTTGGGGGGCACTTAGCCGACCGGCGCGATAAAAAAAGTATTCTGCAATGGAGTCTGCTGGTCATTCTGCTCGGTTCGGTTATCCTGTATCTGGTCTTTCAGCCGTCGGTCGCTGCGGGGTTGTCGCAAACGGCGCGGCTGGCAACGATCTACGGCGTTTTGATGCTGATTGGCACGGCCAAAGGGTTTTATTCTCCCGCCAGTTCGTCGCTGAAACCGTTTCTGGTTCCCCGTGAACTGTACCCAAACTCAGCTACGTGGAGTAGTTCGTTCTGGCAGGCGGGGGCCATTGCCGGACCGGGTCTGGCGGGTTTTCTATATAACTGGGTCGGGTTCGATAACACCCTGATTGTTGTTGTCGCGCTGCTGGTCGTTTGCTTTTTTCTCCTTTCGCTCATCAGCCGCAAGCCCGTTCCGGTAAGTGATGCGCCCGTGCTTGGCTTGCGCGAAAGTTTGAAAGAAGGGTTCCGGTTTGTGTTTAAAACGCAGATTGTGCTGTACGCAATTTCCCTCGATTTGTTCTCCGTCCTGTTTGGTGGCGTCGTGGCTATTTTGCCCGTTTTTGCCGAAGATATTTTGAAAGTGGGGGCCGAAGGCTTAGGGTTCATGCGTGCGGCTCCCTCCGTTGGTGCTTTGCTGACAATGGCGTACATGGCAAAACATCCGCCCACGCACAATGCCTGGCGTAACATGCTGCTGGCCGTGCTGGGGTTCGGTATCGCGACGATTATTTTTGCCCTATCAACAAATTTTTACCTGTCGCTCATCATGCTCGGACTGACGGGTGCATTCGATAGCGTGAGCGTAATTATTCGTCAGACGATCCTGCAAATCTTCCCGCCCGACCATATGCGCGGACGCGTAGCCGCCGTGAACGGAATCTTTATCAGTTCCTCGAATGAAATTGGTGCGTTTGAATCGGGCTTGCTGGCGCGGCTGCTGGGCACTGTGCCATCGGTTCTGCTGGGGGGCGTCGTTACGTTAGGCGTTGTAGGGTATGTTTACGCCAAATCGAAGGCGCTATTTGCCGTGCGCCTGAGTTAAACACAAATGGTCTCTATTCTCTCCGCAACTTAATTTCGGGGCGTAACGACTTTCAGGCTGAAATTTCGGCAACTTAAGCGTTACGCCTGAGCATACGGAGGGTTCAGATCCCTCAGAAGTTCATTGATATCAATGTCCTCATTGAGCAGCACGCGGGCGTTGAAAATCTGCCAGAACAACTCGTCGGAGAGTTGATAATCACGTTGCAACCGGACCATGTCTCGGATGCTTTCTTTGAGTTGTCCAACGGGAGTCTGCACCGGCGGGACAAGAAATTGATACGTTTCCATGATCTTTGTTTGTAACGTGCGAGTGATTTGAACCTCAACACGTTTCAAATGTTTTTAAAAATGTGACGGCTATTTATCAATCAGTTAGAAAAATCATATTCTTCCTTTTAGTTGTACGTCAGCAGGTAAATGGCAACTTGGCATGATGCAACTATTTATTTTAAATCTTTTTTTAATCAACTGATAATCAATTCACTTATGAAACATGTTAACTTATTCGTACTGGCTTCTTTCGTTAGTATAACGCTGGTCGCGTTGACAACGCCGACCCGGCAAAAGCCTCTTAAACTGGTGAAAGCCTGGGAAACGGACACAACATTGCGCACGCCGGAGTCGGTGCTCTACGATGGCAATAACACACTGTACGTAGCGAACATCGACGGGAAGTCCGATGCACTCGACGGCAGTGGATTCATCTCAAAAGTGTCGCTGGATGGCAAGATTGAAAATCTGCGCTGGACCTCCGGCCTGAATGCGCCCAAAGGGATGGGTCTGCACAGAAACCGGCTCTACGTAACGGATGTGCATCGGTTAGTGTGTATCAACACGGAAACCGGTCAGGCCGAAAAAACCTGGGACGCCATCGGGCAGGGGGCTTTTCTGAATGACGTAACGGTCAGCAAAGACGGTACGGTTTACGTATCAGACAGTCGCGCCGATAAAATCTACCGCTTGAAAGATGACAAATGGGAAGTCTGGATGGAAGGTGAGCAACTCAATAAACCGAACGGGTTGCTGGCCGTTGGCAAGGATAAACTTATGATCGGCAGCACTAAAATCGGTGCGCTGCGCTCGGTCGATCTGGTAACCAAAACGATGACAACCCTTGCCGACGGGATGGCCGCTACAGACGGTATTGTACCCGAAGGAAAAGGTAATTATTTCGTTTCGGACTGGAACGGGCAGGTTTTCCACGTCAATGCCGACGGTACGAAAGAGCAACTGCTCGACACCCGCGAACAGAAAATCAATGCGGCTGATATTGACTACGTTGCAAAAAGAAAACTACTGATTGTGCCCACATTTTTCAAGAATAAATTAGTGGCGTATCGGGTAGAGTAGAGACGCAATCCCTTGCGTCTCATTTGCGTCAGCCACATTCTGCGTCAGCAATTTGCCTCTAAATTCTAAAAACCATCCGGGGTATGAGACGCGAGGGGTCGCGTCTCTACAATAATAATCGCTCGACAGCCTCCTGCGTCCGTTTGGCTCCGAAACCGGCCATTGCCTGCTGCATGTGATTTATAATCAGGTCGTTGCCGAGATTGCCGATGCTGCCTTCGTGGGTGTGGTGTAACGCGCGCGGGGGGCTATACGTATGTTCGGCAATTTCTTTGCCTACAATCTGGTAAGCTTCGCGAAACGGCACATCTTGTAAAACCAGTTCGTTTACGCGCTCAACGCTGAACAGCAAATCGTACTTTATATCGTCCAATAGGTTTGGTTTTACCTGAAGATTTTCGAGCATGAAATCGGTGATGTCTAAGCAATCCAGGATTTCATCGAAAGCGGGCATCAGAATTTCTTTGAGCAACTGCATATCGCGATGGTAGCCGGAGGGAAGGTTGCTCATCACTAACGTCACTTCCATTGGCAGGGCTTTGAGCCGGTTGGTTTTAGCCCGCAGCAACTCCGCTACGTCGGGGTTTTTCTTATGCGGCATAATGCTGGAACCCGTCGTGAGCGCATCGGGCAGCGTCAGGAAGCTGAAATTCTGGCTGTTGTACAGGCAAATATCCATCGCCATTCGCGAGATGGTGGCAGCAATAGCGGCCAGTGCCGTAAGGGCGGTCTGCTCGGTTTTTCCCCGGCTCATCTGGGCATATACTACGTTGACGTGCATCCCCTCGAAGCCCAGCAACTCGGTTGTGAGCGTGCGGTTGAGCGGAAACGACGATCCGTAGCCCGCGCCCGACCCGAGCGGATTCCGATTGGCGAGTCGGTAAGCCGTTTGCAGCGTCATCATATCGTCGGCAAGCGCTTCGGCGTAGGCCCCAAACCATAGTCCGAACGACGAAGGCATGGCAATTTGCAGGTGCGTGTAGCCCGGAAGTAAATCATCTTTGTGCTGCTCCGACCGGCTCACTAACCGGTCGAACACGCGCCGAACGCTCTCGGCTACTTGCCAGAGCCGGTCGCGGGTAAAGAGTTTCAGATCGACAAGCACCTGATCGTTACGTGACCGGCCCGAATGGATTTTCTTGCCTACATCGCCCAGCGCCCGCGTCAGCATTAGTTCAACCTGCGAGTGAACGTCTTCCACACCGGCCTCAATCTCGAACTGCCCGGACTGAATTTTCTGATAAATGACTTTTAATTCAGCATTCATCATGCCTAATTCATCAGTGCTTAACAGGCCAATGGTTTCGAGCATATGGGCGTGGGCGAGGTTGCCCAGCACATCGAATGGGGCGAGGTAGAGGTCCATTTCACGGTCGCGCCCGACCGTGAACCGTTCAATTTGTTGGGCTGCCGCCGTGGATTCGGTGTTGAAGCCTTCTTTTTGCCAGAGTTTCAATTTATGAAAAAGCGAAAGAGTGAACCGGAACGCCGGACCGGAGCGAAAAATGAGCTTTACCACTCTTTCGCTCTTTAGAATTTTGGCAAAGGTCGTAAAGTAATCCCAATTACTCCGTTGACTTCATATTCGGTTTCATGAAATCTCGCCGGGGTTATCCACCTGATAAACCGAAAAAAGATAGGGAATCCCTAACTCATTTATTGCCTTGATTTCTTCAACAGATAGTTCGCAGTTGCACTGGGTATCATAAAAATAGCCAATCCAAAAATGAACATCTTCGGCTCCATGTAGTCGGGCTATATTAATTTTGCCGATCCATTTATTAGCTAACCACAGTACCTGCTTATCCCATTCAATGGTTTCAGGTGCTTCAAACTGGGCCGAACCATAAGGCAATGGTTGATTTTTATACCGGCTATTCGCTCCAATAGAGCCTATCTCCTTTTTTTTAGTAAAAATCAAGCCAGTTTCCTGTTCAACCCGAGTCGGCTTAAAGTTCATTCCCCAAAAATTGATGCTCGCCGTTATTTTGATCATATAAAAAGGGATTCTGCCTCCGTATAAAGGGTTGCAGACCAAATTCATGAACATGTTATCATTCTTTCCTTATGAATTCCTGACCATCCCGCGTGTTTTTCTGAACAGCGATTGCGCCAAATAGAGCCAGTAAGAAGGCAAAGGCATAAAACCCCTTTTCGCTCGGTAAAATGGTTGCATTCCACAGGCCAACGACCAAAAGCGTAATGGACAAAATTGTTGAGAACCAGCTTATTCCATAATAAATATCGGTTACGGGTATGCCCTCCAGCCGGTCCCGAACGCTTTTCTGGACGGATATGACGGAAAACAGGCCGTACATCAGGACCGTGAAATAGTACCCTTTTTCATTAAGCAGCATGTCTGCCCGCCAAAGTCCGATTAAAAAGCCTGTCATACCTGCTCCTAAAGCAACCCAGGAGGCACCGACAAAAGCCGCTGATGGTTTCTGATTCATAATTATTTTCTTGGTTAAGGTGGTAAAAAAGGAGCGCGTAAAGTCAGAGTAATCGCTTTATTATCAGCCAGCTACTGACTCCGGGCTGCAAGGTTTAAAATCTATTCTACAAATCAAAAACAGTCTGAGAAAACGGTCAATTATAGGCTGTAGCCTTGGGCCGTATGGCCGCAATTTTTCGTAACTGCCGCCCAACCCACCAAAACCCGCCCGCCGACAGCATGCTAATGCCTGCAATAAGGAGCCAATGGATTGAAAAACCAAAATGAGCAACCATCTGCGAACCAAAGGCCGGGGCAATGGTCTGGGCGAGCGCACCGCCCATTGCGTATAAAGCCAGATACTGTCCCCGCGTGGCCGGGCCGGAACGCTCGACTGTAAACGATTGAAGAAACGGCATGGTCAACATTTCGCCAAACGTGATGAAGAGAACATAGATCAGGCCGATGCTCAAATTAGCAACAGTAGAACCCGTTGGGCTCAACTCATTTGGCAGGGATA
Source organism: Spirosoma sp. (assembly GCA_031425355.1). GTDB lineage: Bacteria > Bacteroidota > Bacteroidia > Cytophagales > Spirosomataceae > Spirosoma. Next base: position 17,443 of record JANPJE010000002.1, read on the forward strand.
GCACGATGTAAGCAATGACGGTGAGCAGGATACCGCCAATAATCAGGTTTGTTTTCGCCCGTTTCTGTTTCTCAAGACCATACACCAACGCCATCTCAACGGCAACGATCAACAGGCCATTGATGGTCATCAACAGCCCAATCATGCTCACGCTCAGATGCAGTACGTCTTTGAAAAAAAGAGGCACGATACTGAAAAACTGCATAAACGCCACAAAGTACAGAGAGGCACACACCACGAAAGCAACGAATAACCCGTCTCGATACGGGGATAAAGGCCTGTTGGACAGTCTATTGGTGTCGGCCTGATCCCGATTGCCCGGCAATGGAAGAATCGCACGAGGGGATACAGTCGGCACAGGTAAACGTACCCACAGCACCACGCCGGCCGTCAAGCAGGTCAGCCCATCGGCCCAGAAAAGCAAGCTGTAATTGATACTGGCTAACCAGCCCCCCAGACCACCGCCTACGGCCCATCCGAGGTTGATAGCCAGCCGGTTGAGCGAAAAGGCGCGGGTTCGGGTTTCGGGTTCAGAATAATGGGCGATGGCCGACTGGTTGGCCGGTCGGAAGGCGTCGCTGAGCAGGGCAAAGGCGAATACGCTGCCGCAGAGGAAATGAAAATTGGTGATGAACTGAAGCGTCACCATGGCCGCGCCACTAAGCAACAGGCTGGTTAACTGAACGTAGTAAAAGCCAAACCGGTCTGTCAGGCGACCGCCGAGATACGTACCGACAAAAGCCCCGAGGCCAAAAATAGCCATCACGATACCTGCGTCAGTAACCGAAAAATGGAGCCGCTGCGTCAGGTAAATCGACATGAAAGGCAACACCATCGTGCCGCAACGGTTGATGAGCATGACGCCCGCCAGCAACCACACCGACGGCGACAGGCCCTGGTAAGCATTCTGATAAAGACGAAGCGTGCGCTGAAGCATAGCGCAAAGGTACGATCTACTGCTTGCGTCGGGCATCGGCATCTTCGCCAGCGGCCACAAATATCTTTTTATCGGTTATCAGGGGCCGGTGTTCTTCCAGAAATTCTTTCAGGAGTCGGATTTCTTCCAACTGCTTGTCAATGGGGTGAGTGAGTGGATAACTCTCCACATACACATCGCTGAAATCTGTAATCACGTACTCCATGAGCTTGATGCCTTTGCGTTTGAGCGCGTGGAGATACAGATTCTGATGATTATGCACGTACCGGCCCGACTGATACGACGCCGTTGTTTTCAAATCCACCGCCTTGAATTTACCAATCAAATCGACGTATCCGTAAAACAGCACATCGTCAATTTCCCACTGGCAATAGACCTGCGTATCAACGATGGGGCGGGGGAGAAGTTTACGAACACGGTTAATGATGTCGGGGTCGAAGCGGCTTTCGTTGGTGCCTTTCACGATGGCCTCTTCAAACGACGTGCCCCGTTCCTGAGCGGCTGTGGTGGGCGATGGGACGCGGTTGATGGAGTCGATCAATTCCTGCGCCGACATGTTTCCGCCACGCACGTAGCGCGAAAAAACGTTTAGCAGCGACGGATAGAAACGGTAATTTATCATGATCCTTGCTTGTAAGCTCCAGTCTTTGGGCTGGGGTTTGGACAATCTATAAACCGTAAAACCCCAAACCACACACTTAGTTTCTCACGACCAGCAGTACGCCCGCCATAATCAGTACAACGCCGAGCAGCCGCCAGCCATTGGCGGGGTGAAGGGAAAATCCGATCAGGCCATAGTGATCAAGAACGATGGCGGCCATCAACTGCCCCGCCACGCTCAGGCTCACTAAGTTGGCGGTGCCGATTTTGGGAACGCTGACAATCACTGTCGTTACGTATACCGCACCAATGATGCCCCCCGTCCATTTCCACCAGTTCACCTGCCGGGCCACATCGAGGGTGGGAACGGTGCTGCCCGTCGCCAGTAAAATCACGATCAGTGCGAAAAAGCCGGAACCAAACGAGATGGCAGCCGCCAGAATCGGGTTCGTCATGGCCTGGCGCAGATTGGCGTTGATGCCCGCCTGAACGGTGATAGCAATGCCTGTTAGAAAAGCCAGCAAAAGATAAACGTAATTCATACAAGCAAAGGTAAAGAGTGACAGCATGTTAATTTTTGAGCCGTCTGGTTTTCTAATGAATTAGTGTGTTGTCATAATACGCATATTTTGTAGCTTGCCCGTTGATCCTGACCTAAACAACCAACCTCTTCCATGTTCATCATCTCGCACTACCCGCTGGCGGTTGTCGTCTGCTTTTTGACTATGCTTTGCTGGGGGTCATGGGCCAACACCCAGAAATTAGCGACCCAGTCAGTGCCCACCACCATTTTCTATCGCGATTATACGTACGGCATTCTCCTGCTGAGTCTGCTGCTGGCGTTTACTTTTGGCAGTTTCGGATCGGACGGGCGGTCGTTTATCACCGATATCAAACAGGCCAGTACCCAACATATTATTTACGCAATTATCGGGGGTTTTGTGTTTAATATCGCCAATATTCTCATTGTGGTTGGTATTGAGTTAGCGGGCCTGTCGGTAGCGATGCCGGTCGGCATTGGGCTGGCGTTGATTCTGGGCGTAATTGTGAACTACATCCTGTCGCCGGTGGGTGATGTCAGGCTGCTATCATGGGGCGTTTTTTCCATTTTTCTGGCGGTTGTGTTCAGTGCGCTGGCCTACCGGGCCAAATCGACTACAGATCAGTCGGTTAGCACGCGCGGGCTGGTGATTTCGCTCATAGGCGGCTTTCTGATGAGTTTCTTTTTCTATTTCGTCGCTAAAGCGATGGCCCCGGATTTTGCCAATCCCGCACCGGGTTTTTTAACGCCCTACACGGCTCTGGTCCTGTTTGCGGTTGGTGTGGTGGTCAGTACGCCCCTGTTCATTCCCGTGCTGCGCCGGTTTGCGAGTAAACCGGCCGACGGTGAGATCGACTACCGCGATGTGAGTCGTCGCAACCACCAGATCGGTATGCTGGGTGGTATGGTCTGGTGCCTCGGCATGGCGTCAAGCCTGCTGGCATCAGGAGCGGCTGGTTATGCCATCAGCTACGGACTCGGTCAGGGTGCCACCATTATCGCCGTGCTGTGGGGCGTGTTCATCTGGCACGAGTTTCGGGGCGCACCCGCTACGTCGAGCCGTTATCTGACACTCATGGGCTTGTGCTACGTATTGGGTCTGGCACTCATCATCTCAGCAAAATAAGATTATTTCTGCAACGGAAACGACGTGTTGCTTGTATAGGTATGGACGGCCGGGCCAGTAGCGGACAGCCGGAAACTGATTAGTAAACACGTACACAATTCCCAACGTCTCATGCGTACCCTATTCGTTAACCTGCTCGTGCTGGTATCTTTTGTTGCCAATGCCCAGACGGCAAAACCATTCAAAGTAAGTATTGCCGGGGGCTACGCGTTTCCTGCCGATAAGCCAGCAGATGATACATTCAGTAAGCCGGGTTTTGTTTACAGCCTTGAGCCACAGTATGAACTGACCAAAAATTTGGAAGTCGGTGTGCGTTTTGAACAAGCGTTTATCAAACGTCCTGAATCTATTAACGATGTATTTTATTTTGACAGCAATGCCAAATCCTTGCTGTCGGCGGTTGTAACGGCCAATTATGTGATGCGGATTGGTACGTCTCTCCGGCCTTACTTTGGTGTTGGCGGAGGCATTTATTATGCCGATAAAAGCGAACAAAGACAACCGTCAAGCTCGGGCAGTTCCATCGTTTCCTATCCGTTGCCCGTAACAACCGCGTTTGGTGGGATGGGCAGAATCGGCGTTAAGTACGGACTGGCACACGTAGAGGCTAATTACAACCTAATCGGCGATACCAGCGTAACCAACGGAGCCACCCGGCTCACGCTGACGGCTAAAAATTCATACCTCACCGTGAAGGCCGGTATTACCATTGGTGGATCGAGATAAGGAAAAGGTCAGGGATTGTCAGGACTGGTCAAGGGTGGTCAGGGAGTGGGTTGGCAAGGCTATTTTGCCGAACGGATGTACTCATCAACCATTCGTTCCAGAATAGGCATCGTAACGGTTCCCTGGCTTAAAATCAGATCATGAAACGCTCGTACGTCAAACCGTTCGCCCAACGACCGCTCGGCTTTCTGTCGTAACTCCTTGATTTTCAGCTCACCGATTTTATAGGCTAATGCCTGGCCGGGCCATGATATGTAGCGGTCTGTTTCGGTTGTGCAATCGTGGAGTGACAGGGCTGTATGTGAAACTAAGTAGTCGATTACCTGCTGCCGGGTCCATCCTTTGGTGTGAATGCCGGTATCGACAACCAATCGGCAGGCCCGCCACATCTCGAACGTCAGCCGCCCGAAGTCGCTGTACGGATCCTGATAAAAGCCCATTTCTTTGCCCAGCCACTCGCAGTACAACCCCCATCCCTCGCCAAAGGAATCGACATACAGGTTTTTGCGGAAGTCGGGCAGGCCGGTTAGCTCCTTCGATAGGGCCGATTGCAGGTGATGGCCCGGCACCGCTTCGTGCAGCGTGAGCGACTCCAGCGTATAGAGGGGGCGGCTCTTGAGATTATACGTATTAACCCAATAATAGCCCGGCGTTTTGCTGCTGATTGGCGCACCAACGTACCGGCCACTTGTGTATTTGGGAGCCAGCGCGTCGGGCACGGGTGCTACACCGTACGGCTGGCGCGGGAGTTTCCCGAAGAAGGCAGGCAGTTTGTCGTCGGCCCGTTTGGCAATGAAACTGGCTTCTTTCAGCAGTTGAATCGGCGTTTGGGCGTAGAACTGTGCATCGGTACGTAGAAACACCAGAAAATCCCCGAAGGAGCCTTTGAAACCCGTTTTGGCAATAATCGTTCGCATCTCGTTCTGGATGCGCTCAACTTCCCGCAGCCCCATCTGGTGAACGGCCTCCGGGGTTAGGTTAAGCGTGGTGTAATACCGAACACGCTGCTGGTAAAAATCAGGTCCGTTGGGCAGATCGTTGGCGGCCAGGGTCGTTCGTGCTCCCGGGATATACTCCGTGTCCATAAACGCGCCAAACTGCCGAAATCCGTTGATGGCACCTTCCAGCACCGCTTTCTGACCAGCCTGTTGCAATCGGTTCTGCTCCTCCTTGCTCATGGTGGCGGGTAAGTGCAGAAACGGCTCATAGAAAACACTCCGGGTTGGGTCGGTAATGATGTGATTCCGGTACGTAATCTCATACCCTTTCAACGTAATGGCGGGGGCAGTAATGCCGGTTCGTAACCCCTGACGCAACATGGTAATGGCGTTGCCGAGGTAGGTTGGAAAGGTGTTCAACAACTTGATGTAACTTTCATAATCTGCCGCCGTCCGGAATGTGAGGTAAGTTGGAATAAACGGCAGGGACGTATGCGGACCCGAGTCAGACGTGAGTGGATTCAAATACGCTTTGAGTTCATAATTACTAACATCTTCATCAAGCGTGTACTGCAACAATTCGGCATTGACCCGGTCTATCGCCGACAATGTTTCGGTGGGAATTGCGGCAAGTTTACGTAGCTGCTGTTGGTAAAAAAGGGTCTGTTTCAACAGCGCGGCTTCCGTATAATCGCCCAGCGTTTCGATTTGTGTTTTCTTGCCTGCAAAAACAGCGGTTAAGGGATATTCTCTGAGTTGAAATGCCCAGACACTGTCGATAACCTGATGCAGTTGCTGTGCGGGTGTTTGTGCGTTAAGAGATACCTGAAAACAAAACAGCAGTCCACTCAGGACGATTGTGATTAACGGGCGGGTAAGGCGATTCATGAAAGCAGGAAAGTTTGGTGAGTGACGGCCAATATAGCACGAAAGAGCGGAGATTGGACGATACAAGTTGACTTAAAACGCCCTTTAGTCATTAAGTAACAAAAGGAACATTTCAGCCGCGTGCCAGGTATGCGGGAACGCCAGTTTTTGCTTTACCAGGTCTTTGTCAAGCACCGTCATGCCCGGATAATGAGCGTCGCTGGCCTGCTGCTCCCAACTGAGCGGATAATCGAGGTTGCCTACAATGCCGCGTCGCTCCGGTGCGCCGGACCGGCTATAAAAATGATCTTCTGCCCAGACCAAATACGGGTAGTTGGTGCTCGAACCGTCGTCAAATTTTTTTCCTGTTATGTGCTCCGATTTATAGTCCCACCAGAATAGCGACGAATAGCTGTCATACCGTTTCGGGATAACGTAGGGGTCGGGCAAGCCAAGCGATTTTAGACCGTATTTTACCCATTTAGTCTGAAAAACAGGGTGCTCGGCGTAATCGGTCTTGCCGACAATAAAGCTTTCCTTCTCAAATCGCTTCACCGAATCCAACGCCATTTGCACTGCCGGGTGGGTTTTGTCGGATACTAATGACACCAGATACAGCACCTGGCCAGGGTTATCGGCTTCGGCAATGCCGTGATTGTTTCGGTCGAAGGGATCGCGGATCGCCAGAATCCAGTCGCGGATGAGAGCCAGATTATCCGTTTCGCGCATGACCATCGCCATCAACGTAGCGTCCCGATACCAGGGTTTGAAGTAAACCAGAAAATTGGGCACCGGTCGGCCATGAATCACGTTAATAAGAATTTCATGATGCAACACCCGAAGCACCGGCCCAAAGCGTTTGCCGGTAAAGAGCGGCAGATTGACCCGGCTGCGTGTGCCGGGAATTAGTTTTGCGCGTTTGCCGGGCTGGAGGAGCCACACGCCCGTTTCGTCTTCCCGAATTTGCAACGTACTGCCATCAACCAAAGTTAAATGCACCAGATAATCGGCTGGCACGATTATTTCCTCCTTCACCCGCCACTGCTCCTCAATGTTGCCGGTCAGCGCATTCAGCAGGCGTCCGTCGCGGTAAATCAATTTGAGCCGACCGCCCATGCCAAACAGAAAGAATTTCAGATTGGGCAGGTCGCGGTGGTTCCGGTGCTCCTGCCGAAGAACCGCCAGATTCTCTCGGTAAGCCCGTAACGCACCTGCCGGGTTGGGGTGCATAACGGGCGCGACAACTTTCTGCGCTAAAGCCGACAGCGGGATAAACAGGAGAAACAGGTAGACTCTCAGCATAGATTTCCAGACTAACACAGGACCGTAAAAGACGAAAAAAACGGGCTGACCCGGTCGGAATCAGCCCGTTGAAGTGGCGAGTCAAACTCGTCTGATACGTTGTTTATTTCAACTTCATGGCGGCCAGTTCCTTTTCAAAAGGGGCCGTATCCTGTCCGGCAGCTTTCTCCTGAGCAATGGCTTCTTCCTCACTTTTAATTGCTTCGGCTTTGCGGCCCAACTTACTCAGCAAGTGCGCATACGTATCTAAATACGTGCCGGTCCGCTGATACGTCAACGCTTTGGCCGACCACGTCAGAGCCTGATTCAGATCTTTGGGGTCGGTCATAAGTTCGTTATAACTCCAGGCCAGGTTATTGAGTTTGGCAGCCATCTGATTGGATTCGCCTGTTTTTATCATTTCAGCATACTTCTTGAAATCGTCCCGTTTTTTAACGGAGTCGGGTGTAGCGGCCGTTTGTGCCAGAAATCGTTTATAGGCCAGCTCATTTTTGGCTTTCACCGAATCCATCGATACGTTCATCAATTTCGTGGCTTCAGACCCGGCAAGCGTCCGGTATTTATCCATGTTTTTCGTTTGCCGGTAGAAGTTTATCCGATATCCGTTTGCCAGCGTTTCCATCTGGGCCGGTGTCGCAGCCGTCGGATTTAGCGCCATATTCAACTCTTTCCGTTTAACGATATTGGCTTCTAACAGCGGTTCGCTCTTCTCGGCTACGGCCTTCTTGAAATCCGCTTCGATGGAGCCGAGCAGGCCGTTAAAAGCCATCTGAGCCACTTGTCGTTTTGCTGGATTCGTGCGCAGTTTGAGGGTCTCTTTCAACAGGGCCGGAAATGCTTTTGAATTGGTTGTTGTCAGATTGCCCGCGATTATGCCGATGTTTTTATCCGACGACCAATCGGTTTCAGGAACAACTTTCAGGTAATCTTCGAGGGCGTTCCCGCTGGGAAGCCCCATTTTAGCCCGCTTTTGCAGATAGGCGGATAGAAAATCAGGCTCCCGTTTGCCGCCTTCATACTGCTTCTCCATCACCGACAGCGGGTTCGGGTCTTTGGACGCGTCAATGGCCTTATCTGCCTGTTCGAGCATTCCTTTAATGCCGCCGTAGCCAATGGCCCGGTGAATAAGGTCGCCGTTTGCCGATACGTAAAGCGATGTCGGATAAGCTGTTACGACGTACTTCTTTGCTACGTCGATGCCTTCGCCTTTTTCAGCGTCGATCTGATAACTGACAAAGTTGGCGTTGAATTTCTCGCCCACTTTGGCGTCCGGGAACGCCTGTTTCGCCATCAGTTTGCAGGGTCCGCACCAAGTGGTAAAAATGTCGACAAAGATGGGTTTGTTCTGGCGTTTGGCTTCGGCCAGTACGTCTTTCCATGAACCCGTAAAAAACTTAATGCCGGATGGATCGTCGGCTGGAGGAGGGGCTGCCCAGCCGGAAAGAGCAACGGTTATGAGCAGGGCGAAGCACAGGCTCATCCGAAAAAAAGCGGTTTTCATGCGTACTGAGTTTTTTTGGTGATAGATAAAATGAATCTAAAAAAAGGAGCAGAAAGTTAGTGAAAGGATTTCAACTACCAACGCAGTTTCTACTGAGTGGTGGTTAACTATGCCCGTAAGATCGGGAGGCCTTAACGGCGTTTAAATAAGAGTAAACTCTTTATGAGTTTAGCTACCGTTTGCCTTTTTGATGGCTGGATCGGCTCCTGGGCCTGAGGGGCAGTTGGGGGCTTGAGTTCCGGCTCCGGCGTTGACCGATACTGCCTTAGATTATTCCGGCCGCTATGTGAACGTTTTTTCATATACGTGAGAAGAAGATAATTTGATACCACTGTGTAGACTGATTCGGTGGGGGTCGTGCTCAGTCATAAATTAGATACAAGTGTAAGTAAATTGGAAGACAACTGGTAACAACATCGTTCATATAGTATAAGTGGCTGTTTCGACCGTGTGAGCGGCTCTTTCAAGAGACTAATGAGTGCTGTCCGGGCTGCTTTCCATTACCCTTATTTAGCACGACTGGCTGCTTTGCTATTTTTCGATGGCGCCTGTTTTATCGAATTTCGTACGGTAGTAGCCGCTGCACGTACGCTGACTGGCTCGAAAACTTAATGACCGCCAGGAAGTTGTTTGATGTAGGTTTAAGCGGATATTTCGTTATCAGTCAAATGGAAAAACCACCCAATCGCCTTTGGGATCAGTTAGGTGGCCTACTCGTGCCTAAGCGACGGCCGAACGCCCCCGAACTGATTACCAACGAGCGTATTCTGCATGAGTTGATTCGTTGTTTTAATGCCTCCCTGGACCGGGAGAGTATCGGCAACAGTTTGCTGTTTGACGCTCACTACGTGATTATTCTGCACCCGGCGAGCTATGCCGAACGTTTAGCGGCTTTGCCGGTCATTGTAAACGAAGCAGTAACTGCATTTTACGACCGTATCAGCCAGCGTAAAGGTCCGCAAAATCGGATTGTCACCATTGCGTCGCACTGGCATTTTAAATTTGGGCCGGGCACTGAGTTCGACGGCAAGCCCATTACCCCTACCGATGTGGAGGTGATCGGGTCGCTTACCGGTGCATCGCTCGAAAATGATAGTTTAGCCAAGGCTCCATCGGGCACCAACCTGAAAGCTACCCGGAAGGTGAAAAACACGAATGTATATGAAAAATTAGACCTCAATCTGCCCGCATTCAGCCAGATTGATTTTCGTGAATCGGGGGCGTTCGCGGTCCGTATTGACCCAACACGACTAAGCAATGATGAACCACCGGTGGCAAGTGCTCCGGTAACGCCACCCGTCTCCGGCGCTCCGGCGTCTGTCCGCCCCGATGCGCTGGCCCGAATTGACTGTTACATTGGCGACCAAAACACGGAGCAAACGTACTGGATGAAAGACCGCGAGGTTGTGATAGCCCGGCAGGAGCCTGACAACCAGATGTTTGCCAATTATATTCGGCTGGTATCGCCCTACGTATCAAATCCACACGCACGGATTCGCTACGATGAACGAGCCGGTCAGTTTCAACTGGCTTCATTTAGTCAACACGAAACCCGCCTGAACGAGCATGTCGTGGCCCGCAGCGAGCCGAGCAATCCGGTCTGGGTCGAGTTGCCTACTCCGTCCCAGATTCTGCTCAACGGTGTTGTTACCCTGTCTTTTCAACGTAATCAGTAACCTATGGCTGATACATTAATGGTTCTGCTGCTGAGCGCGTTTGTTCTCCTGTTACTTATACAGCACTTTCGCAATCTGCCCCGCTAATCGACTTTGCCTCACTCAACGCATGTATGACTGAATTGCATATAGCCGGACAAACTGACGTCGGTCGGCACCGGCAGGACAACCAGGACACATTTGTTACGTCACCGCTCTGGTCGGCGCAGGCGGCTTTGCTGATTGTTATTGACGGGGTGGGCGGCTATGCCGGAGGAGCGCAGGCGGCTTCGCTCGCCAAGGAGGCCATCGTGCAGTATATGACAGCTCCCACCGGTGATACACTCACCATGCTCCGCGAAGCCGTTGTGTACGCAAATAATCAGATTGTCCGGCATCGTCAGCAGGACCCCAATCTGGCCCGTATGTGCTGCGTACTGACCGTTGCCGTTGCCGACGCTCAGGCCCGCCGACTTGTGTATGTGCATGTGGGCGACACGCGCCTGTATCGATTTCGGAATGGGCAGTTGGCGAAACTAACCCACGATCATTCATTAGTCGGTGTTCGGGAAGATGCCAGTCAGCTAACGGAGCGCGAAGCCATGCACCACCCCCGCCGGAACGAAATTCTGCGCGATGTTGGCTCGATGGAGCACCGGGTCGATGATCCCGATTTTCTGGAATCCGGCGAAACGGATTTTTTGCCGGGTGATGAATTGCTGTTGTGCAGTGATGGATTGACCGATATGCTGACCCGCGCCCAGTTGACCGATGTTCTAACCCGGTCCATTTCTGTGGAAGAGCAGGTTGCCGAACTGATTCGACAGGCCAATGAGCAGGGTGGTCAGGATAATATTACGGTCGTTCTGGCACACTATCCTGTCCCCAGAACCAATATCATCACGGCTGACCCGCCCACGTTGCCAACGGTTGGTGCTGAATCAGCGACGGTTTCTTCAACTCCGGTTGGCGCAACATCGGTTGGCGCAAAGTCGGTCGCCGGTTCAGTGCAGCAAGTGGCCCCGACGCGAGCGTGGGTGCGCAACACGCTTTTCCTTTTGTTGGTCCTGCTGCTGGCCGGTGTGCTCTGGTGGCAGCATGAATCAACCGTATCGACTTCGGCTGTGCAACGTAGTCCGCCGGATTCGACCGTCAACCGCAATCAAATAAACCAACCTGATTCAAGCCGAACGCCCTGACGACCATGTCAACCGTTAGTTTTAATACACATTTTCCGGGTTACGACGTGCTGGGCGAAATAAATCGCAGTAATGCCCGTGTGCTGAAGGCCCGGCATATTGCGTCCGGTGATTTAGTTGCGATCAAACATTTCGCACTCAACACCGATGCCGATACGCTCCGGCGATTCGACCGCGAGTCCCAGATTATGACCCGGATGATGCATCCGAATATCGTTCGGGTGCGCGAAGTCCGGTTGGATGCCGACCTGCCCTACATTGTGATGGACTACGTCGAAGGCGGGAGTGCGCGCCAACTGCTCACCGAACAGACTTATCTGCCCGTTGACACGACGATTCGGCTGGGATTGCAGATTCTGGATGCATTCCGCCTGATTCACGCACAGGGTATTGTTCACCGCGACGTAAAACCCGAAAACATCCTGTATCATCGTCTGGCAAGTGGCGAGTTGCATTTTCTGTTAACGGATTTTGGTGTTGCCCGTCTGCACGAGCAACCCGTTACGGTGACCGGCCAGTCGCTGATGACGTACGAATACGCGGCTCCGGAACAGTTTGATAACCCCCGCCAGGTTGACGAATCGGCTGATTATTATGCCCTCGGCGTGGTGCTCTACGAATGCCTCACGGGTAAGGTGCCTTTTGCTATGCGCGACGAGAGCGGTCTGGTTACGTTCATGAATACCGTGCTGATAACATCTCCGCCCGACCCGGTACTGGCCTCCGGACAACCGCTGCCCCATAGCCTGACTACCCTGTTGCAGCAACTATTAAGCAAAAAACCTACGGAACGTCTGCACGACCCCAGCTTGGTGAAGCTGGCACTCAAGCAGGCCGAAGTGGAGCAATTGCATCAGGAGCAGTCGCCTGCGGTCGTGCCTATCCCAACCCGAACGCAAACGTACCAGACTGATAAACAAGTGGTTTCCCCTCGTCCGGCATCGCCCCAGCCTGCCCGCCCGACAACGGGCAGCGGGCAGCAAATCCCTCGCTCTAACCGTCGATTTGTGCCAATGGCGGTTCTGGCTGGCGTTGTCCTGCTATCGGCATTTGTGCTTTATCAACTTCTCTCCCGAACGGACCAATCGCAGCCAACGGCTCAGTCTGCAACAAAAATGGCCCCGGCCACTCAAACAACTACAGCTCAGCAAAGTCAGGATGCTGAGCAGCAGGCCGAACTGGCCCGGCAACGGTATCAGGCGCAGGTTGTAATAGCTTCCAGACAATTGAAGGCTCAGGCGTTAGGCGGACGGGTCGGCTTGTTTGGCGGAGTAAAAGGGTTGTCTGTTCAACTGAAAAATCCATCGGTAGTGGCGTTTAAATCGGTGGCGGTTAAGGTGCAATACCTGAAAGAGAGTGGGAAATTACTGAAATCGACCGTTATGTATTTCAATCAGGTCGGGCCGGGCGCCACCGTTGTTCGGCGGGCACCCGACAGCCAGCGGGGCACCCGGTTCAGTGCGCTCGTTCTCCGGGCCGATGCCGAACGCCCGGATAGTATAGCCACGACTCCAACGTTCAACCCCTGATACGCTATGGCAACCGTTAACTTTAATACGCAATTACCCGGCTATGAGGTGCTGGCTGAACTGGGGCGGGGCAATTCGCGGGTGCTGAAAGCCCGGCACGTAGCGTCGGGCGATCTGGTAGCCATCAAACAATACGCCTTTACGGTCGATGCCGACACACACAGGCGTTTTGAACAGGAATCGCAGATTATGACTCGAATCGACCATCCAAATGTTGTTCGGGTCAGGGAAGTGCAGTTGGATGCGAACATGCCTTATATCGTTATGGACCTGGTAGAAGGGGGCGATTTGCGCAGCCTCCTTCGGCAGGAAGGGTTTTTGGACATACTAACCACCATTCGGCTGGGATTACAGCTAACCGGCGCTTTTCGGGCTATGCACTCTGCGCAGGTTATTCACCGGGATATCAAGCCTGAAAATGTCCTGTATCGACGGTTGGTAAGTGGTGAATTACACTTCCTGCTAACTGACTTCGGCATTTCCAAATTTTGGGCAGATGACAACATACGAACCCTCACCGGCCAATCGCTGATGACCTATGAGTATGCAGCCCCTGAGCAGTTCGATAATCCCCGCCAGGTTGATAAATCGGCTGATTATTACGCCCTCGGCGTGGTGCTCTATGAATGCCTCACGGGGAAAGTCCCCTTCATTCTGCATAACGAAACAGGCCTTGCCAAGTTCATGCAACAGGTACTGATGGCTCCACTGCCCAAATTTGCAACCGCCCAGGGACAGCCCTTGCCACCAAGTTTAGCTACGTTACTGATGTGTTTGCTGGCCCGCAATCCACAGGATCGGCTTTGCAATATCGACCAGTTGGAGTTACTACTTGAGCAGAGCCGGGTTGAGCAACTGAACGCCACCTGGTCTATTCCGGAAGAGCCGGAGCCAGTGAAAAAGTCCGTAGTTGACCCCGTTATACCGGTGGCGAACGCAGATGATCAGATTGATGAGCCAGTGGAGAGGCAGACGAAGCAAACGGCCGGTGGTATTCGGAAGTGGTGGGTTGAAATTTGTATTGTAATAGCCGCAGCATTGGCCTTTGGCCTGTACAACCGCAAAATGCACAATCTGCCAGACAGCCCGGCCGTCGAAAACGACTCCATTTCCCGGAGTATGCCTGAACGTAACAAGCCCAACACGAAATCAGTGGGTATTACCCCCGACATCAGCGAAGAAGAGGCAAATACGGAAGTAAACACAGAAATAAATGCGAAAGAAGATACGGTGAGTCAGGTCAGTGCTGAACCTGTGGAGCAACCGCCCACCGATTCAACGGCGAGAGATAACCCCATAAGAGATAACCCAATAGTCGATTCAGCCGCAGTCGCTCCACCGGATAGTGCTCATTAACGGCTTCTTAACGCATTTGCTCAGTCATACTCAATGAAAATCAGTTCAATCCCGTCCGAACGGGCTTACCTGCTCGGAGCTACCGTTTTGCTGCTGTTGCTGTTTGCCCGCCTATACATGAATCGTCAGCCTATGCTCGACGCGGCTGACCGGGATTATACGAACGGTACTAAACTGAACCTGCAACCCGGCCTGCGACCCGACGCTCTCCGGCGGTTGCTCCAGCAGGGAAACTACCTTACCGACGTCCGCGATGTGGCCCTCATTGCCGACTCACTGCCCCCCAAACTTCGCCAGCAGGGGGCACTTGATAATCTCGGTGCTATGAACAAACGGGCTTTCGCGCTACGGACACCGTTGGCCTGGCAAAGTTCAGCAGGGGGTGCTGATTTTCAGAGCCGGTTGCGCGTATCCCGACAGCAGATCGGCTTCGATTCGGTACTGTATGAGCGGGAGTTGAACCGGCCCCGGCCTTACCCCTCGGTTGTGGGCGCGGGTGGTCTGCAACTGACCGGACGAGTGGTCGATGCCGCGCCCGAAGCCCGGCCAATAGCTGATGTACTGATTCAATTGAAGCATCACCGCCCGGCCCGGTCCGTGGGGGATGAACTCACCGATTCGCTTACCTACGCCCGTACCGATGCCGATGGGCGTTTTGCGTTTGCGGGCCTTCAAGCCGATAGGGCCTATAGTGTGCTGCCGCTCAGGCCGGGCTTCGAGTTTGGCGGTCGGCGCGGCACCGTTCGGTTTACCCGCTCTCTGGATGTTGACTTCACGGCCCGCCCGCATACCCTGCGGCTCATTGGTCCGGTGGCTTACGGGCAACTCAAAAGCGACCGTGCCCTCACCGTGCGTACGCCAGCTCAATTTCGGCAGGCTTTCTGGCTAAATGCGGGATTATTCATGCTGGCGTTCTGGCTGGTCCACCTGATCTGGTCATTCCGGCGGTTTCGGCCCGATCCCTTGCTGCTGCCCATTCTGCTGCTGCTCACCGGCCTGTCGATGGTAACGCTTCTGGCTATTCAGGACCCTTTGCAGGACACATTTTATGGCGGGCAGGCGGTGCTGGGCGTTGGGCTGGGACTATTGGGTTTAACCATTGTTTCGCAGCTAAACATCGGGCGGTTTTATACACGCTGGTGGTTTGATCCGCTCATGAACCTCCGCAAACGCGCTACGTTCCAACTGACGGGCTGGACGTGGTTGGTGCTGGCGTTTGGTCTGGCCGGGTTGACGCTGGCGTTTGGTACGGGACCGGAAGGGAGTGGCGTTCGGGTAAATCTGCGGATAGGCGGTTTGCTGTTTCAGCCCAGTGAGTTGACCAAATACCTAATTTTGCTATTTCTGGCAGGTTTTTTTGCCGCCCACGAAGAGCAACTCCGCACCCTGCCTGACCTGCGCTGGCGGTGGCGCGTCAGCATCGGTGTTTTTCTGGGAACGGGCGGGCTGATGGCTGTCTATCTGTTGCTGGGCGACATGGGACCGGCGTTAGTCATTGGCTTCACCTTTCTGCTTTTTTATACCATTGCCCGCCAAACACTGGGTATAACGGCCTTGGCTGGCGTGCTCTATGGGCTGGCTCTCTGGCAGTTACCCGGACTCATCGCGACACTCGTGGGTGTGGTCGGTGCTGTGGGTCTGCTCATCTGGCGGGGTCATGCCCGCTCAGCTACCGCAACAGGCTGGCTGGGGCTGCTGGCTGAGGGGCCGGTTCTGCTCGTGCTGGTGATGGCGGCTTTTACCTTCGGCGATCAGATTCCCGTAGTAGGCGACCGACTGGCCGACCGAAAGGCTATGTGGCTTAGTCCCTGGAACAACGATGTGTATGGGGGCGACCATTTAGCCCATAGTTTCTGGACACTGGCAACCGGAGGCTGGTCCGGGCAGGGGCTGGGAAAGGGATTTGCTACGGCCATGCCTGCTTCGCATACCGACATGATTTTGCCCAGTTTAGCGGAAGAACTTGGCTGGCTCGGTTTGGTCGTGATTTGCCTGCTGCTGTTTGCGCTTCTGCACCGAACGCTGCTCCACGCCCGCCGGTCGGGGCAGCCATTTAGTTTTTACCTCTGCGCGGGTATTGCCCTTTCCACGGGTGTTCAGTTTCTTCTCATCGCCGGTGGATCGCTGGGGCTGGTGCCTCTAACGGGCATTTCGGTCCCGTTTTTAAGCTATGGCAACGTATCGCTCATCATCAATCTAACGGCAATGGGCGTCGTATTTTCGGTAGCCAACCGCCCCGGCGACGTACTGCAACACGCGTATATCGAAAAGCATTACGATCCGGTACTGGCTACCGGCATAGCCGGGTTCCTGATCGGGTCACTCGTACTGATCGGGCGGGCGAGTGAGGTCGCGCTGGTGAACTGGACGGATTACATCGTGCGGCCCAGTCGGGTACTAAGTCGCGATGGTCTGCCCGTTTACAGTTATAACCCGCGCATCAACCGCCTGACCGATGCGTTGGACGCTGGAACGCTTTATGACCGGAACGGGCGGGTATTGGCCACCAGTTCGCCCGATACTGTGCGCCGGAACCTGCCCAAGCTTGGGCAGGCGGGCCTTGACACGAAACAGGTGACGGGCCTGAGTCGCCGTCGGCTTCAGCGGTTCTACCCATTTGGCGAACAGCTTTTTTTCTGGGTGGGTGATGCCAACACACGCCTGTTCTGGGCGCAGCAGAACGGTTATTTTGCCGAAGCGTCGCACTTAAGTGATCTGCGCGGTTTCGACAATCACCCCCGTCAGAATACCCTGCTAACCACTCGCTACCGGGACGACCGCTTTACGCCCGCTGTGGCTCGAATGCTTACCCTGCCGTTATACGACTACCGGGAACTGGCCCCGGCCCTACGTTCGGGTCTGGACGGTTCCCTTGTGACACAGCACAAAACCCGTAACCGTGACCTGCATTTGAGTGTTGACGCAGCCTTGCAGGTGGCGCTGCAAAAAGCACTGACCGGGTCGGTGTTCCACGACAAACGCCTGTCGGTGGTTGTACTCGATGCGTCAACGGGCGATGTACTGGCGTCGGCACAGCATCCGCTGCCCAATCTTCAGCGGCCCGACGAGATGATGCTGCCCGACCGCGACCGACTGAAATTACCGTATCTGACAACCGAACGTGACCTGGCTCTGACGTACCCGACAGCCCCCGGTTCAACGGCAAAGATTATGACGGCCACAGCGGCCCTCAACAAATTAGGGATAGACGGGGCGGATGTCAGTTTCCCAATCGGCTGTGGCGAAATTATCCGCCGGGGCAAGGTAGAAAGTGAACCCTGCGGGGGGCGGGTTGATATGCGGCAGGCCATTGTCCGGTCGAGCAACGTTTATTTTATTCGCATGGCAAATGAATATGCCTTGGACAATGAACTGGCGAAACTCTATTTAGCCACCGGCATGAACATTGACTATGTTGGCGGCTATTCATTCAACAATATGCATGTTGCTGCCGACAAAGCCCGGATTCTTCAGCATTGGCGCGACTCCGCCTTTGTTGTTCGGCGCAAATTATACAACGTCATCAGCTACCCTAAACGCTACCGAAGCGAGTTTTCGGGCTTGGCCTGGGGACAGGGGCAACTTACGGCTACGCCCGTGGCACTGGCCCGCATGGCCGGGGCCGTTGCGAACAGGGGCCTGATGCAACCTTCGCGTTATGTCCTTCGCCGGGGCGGGCAGACGGTGCCTATAGCGTCCGGCGTTCCCGTGATGAATCAGCCCGCCTATGCCGGCCGGCTGCGCGATTTCATGATTGAGCAGTCGAATCCGGGCGGGCGGGCTAAAATCAGCGGGAGTCGGGTAGCGGGCAAAACCGGTACGCCCGAACGGATGGTGCTTGGCGAAAAACAGAACGATGGCTGGTACGTTTTCTTTGCACCCACGCCCAACGGACGCTCCCACACGGTGACCTGCATTCGGATCGAACTGACGGAATCATCAGCCGATGCGGTCAAACTGGCCAATACCGCTATTGCACCTATTCTGCGGGAACGGGGTTACTTAGGCTCCTTTTGATCGCTTTACCATAAAACAAGCCGCTCTATACAGCCATGGCCTTTCTGACAACTCTACAGCAACTCTTCGGTTTAGGGCCGCCCGCCACCGCGACTTCTCCAACATCACCACACGTTAGCAACGAATCAATCCCGGAACAATCCAGCCTGCCGACAACACCCCGGCAGCGCGACATGTTGTACCGGTTTATTGTGGAAAAACTGGCTGCTTATGCCAGTGAAAAGGATAGTTTGCCGGTCGGCCTTACGCTATGGATACGCTGCGCGGATACGGCGGAGGAAGACAGAATGGCCGTAGCGTTATACGCGGGTCAGCCGGGGCATTTTCAGGATGAATTAAATCGGCATTTAGCGAATCAATACATTCGGCTGGCACCCGACTGGCAATTTAACTGGCAATTTGTTCGCGATGCCCTCCCCGGCCAATGCACCTATCAGCAGAATAACCTGGGGTTAGAGGTCATACGCCGGGAAACAGCCCAACCCCTGCGAGCGCGAGTACGGGCGCTGACAGGTCAGACCGTTGAGGATAGCTACCTGCTCGATCCGGCCGTGCAAACTGACTTTCGGATTGGCCGGGGTCGGATCGTGCAAACAGCTTCGGGACGGGTACGAACCAACGATGTTGCCTTTTTAGACGCTGGCGAACCGGGCTTTGATCCAGAGCGGGGAGAGCCAAATCTAACCGTCAGCCGCCAGCACGCTACCATTCGCTACGACGCAGCCGGACGTCAGTACCGCCTGCTGGCTGATGCCGGAGGATTGCCCGCCAACGGCAACAAAACAAAGATTCTGCGGGCTGACGATACGGTCGAACGGGCCGATTTACCCGGCGTAGGCTACATCCTGATGCCCGGCGACCAGATTGAATTGGGCGGAGAAGCAAAACTGCTGATTGAACTGGCGTGAGTGATTTCTCCCATGAACTAATCCACGGTTGGACTTGTCTTTTTTGTGTATGGCAAAAAAAGAAATTCCACACGCTAACCCAACTGATACAAAGGAAGAAGTAAGCTGGCGTGAACGCTTTGCGGCCCTCGGTAACCTGCCCGCATTTTTTAAATTGGTCTGGGACGTATCACCGGGTTTATTTCTCGGCAATGCGGCCCTGCGGCTTATTCGGGCGGCTATTCCGGCGGCTACGCTCTACATTGGCAAACTCATTATCGACCAGGTTGTTGCTCTTTCCAAGCAATCCACAACCGACGATACGGACTACATCTGGTGGCTGGTCGGGGCCGAATTTGGACTGGCCATTCTCTCCACGGCATTGGGCCGGGCAGTTTCGCTGATGGATAGTCTGCTGGGTGATCTGTTCGCCAACCGGACCTCTATCCGGCTGATGGAACACGCGGCCACGCTCGATCTGGAGCAGTTTGAAGATGCCACGTTCTACGACAAACTCGAACGCGCCCGACGCCAGACTTCGGGCCGGACGGTGCTGCTCTCCGGCGTGTTCGGGCAGGTGCAGGAACTGATCTCGGTGGCATTTCTGGGAGCTGGTCTGGCCGTGTACAACCCCTGGCTGTTGCTGCTGATCTTAGTGGCTGTAACGCCCTCGTTCATCGGCGATAATTATTTCAACCAACGGAGTTACTCCCTCTCACGCTCCTGGACCCCCGAACGGCGCGAACTCGACTACCTGCGCTACATCGGAGCGAGCGACGAAACAGCCAAAGAGGTCAAGATTTTCGGATTGTCAGGTTTTCTGATTGATCGCTTTCGGTCGCTGTCGTGGGGTTATTATCTCAAAAACCGGTCGCTGGCAATCAGTCGCGCCGGGTGGGGAACGATACTCACCGCCCTCGGGACGGCGGGCTACTACGGTGCCTATGTCTGGATTGTGATGCGGGCCGTCAGCGGGCAAATCTCCCTCGGCGACCTCACATTTCTGGCGGGTTCATTCCGGCAGGTGCGCGGTTCGCTGGAAGGTATTCTGCTCCAGTTCAGCAGTTTGACGCAGGAGGCTATTTATTTGCAGGATCTGTTCGACTATTTCGCCATCAAACCGCTGATTCATTCGCCCAAAACAGTACGTCCGTTTCCAAACCCCATTCGGGATGGTTTCGTGTTCGAGAACGTTGGCTTCAAGTACACAAATTCAGAGCGATGGGCCTTGCGTAACTTGTCGTTTAAACTCGAAGCGGGAGAAAAACTGGCTCTCGTTGGCGAAAACGGCGCGGGAAAAACGACGCTCGTCAAATTGCTGGCCCGCCTGTACGACCCCGCTGAGGGGCGAATTCTACTTGATGGCTACGACCTTCGCGAGTACGATCTGGCCGAACTTCGGCGCAACATCGGCGTCATTTTTCAGGATTACACGCGCTTCAAAATGTCGGCGGGCGTGAACATTGCCGTTGG
>JANPJE010000003.1:0-11981 GCA_031425355.1 Spirosoma sp.
ACTGTGCCTTGCTTTCCTGTTGATCATCATCGTTGCGCCGATTGTATCGGCAAAAGACGTGCGGATTGCATCGCCCAATGGCCGGATCGTCTTTTTCCTTAACCAGACCCGAACCGCGCCTACGTATCGCGTTACGTTTGACGGTAAGCTATTGGTAGATAACTCAGAATTAACACTGGTGTTTAAGGAGGGTGGACTATTTGGCCCAAACCTGAGCCAAAAGAAACCAATCGTCCGGCTGATTGACGAAACCTACGAATTAGTGGTTGGTAAAGTCAGAACGGCACGGAACCACTGCCGGGAGGCTATTTTTCCGCTGATTGAGAAAACGGGAAGTAAACGACAAATCAACCTCGTTGTGCGGGTTTTTGATGATGGCGTGGCCTTTCGCTACGAATTTCCGAAGCAGGCCAACTGGGCGTCCTACACGCTGACGGACGAAAACACGACGTTTCGGCTGACGCAGAATCCGACGGTTCGGGCACTTTTTCTGCCCAACTTCACCAGTTCGCACGAGGGACTTTATACAACTATTCCGCTCGGCAGTATCAAAAACGATACGTTGATGGACATGCCCGCCCTGTTCGAGTTTCCCGATAAAACGTATCTGGCCATCACCGAAGCCGCTTTGCACGACTATGCGGGCATGTATTTGACGAAGAAAACCAGTCGATCGGGTGACCCGGTTTTGACCAGTCAGCTTTCGCCGTTACCGAATCAGACAGACGATAAGGTGAAAGCGATTTTGCCTCATCAAACGCCCTGGCGCGTACTTTTTATAGGTGATCGGGTCGGGACACTCATCGAATCGAACATTCTGACGAGCCTGAACGAGCCATCCAAAATTCAGGACGTATCGTGGATCAAACCCGGCAAAACGACGTTCCCGTGGTGGAACGGAAACATACTGCCGGACACCAGTTTCGCGCCGGGCAACAATTTCGAGACCAACAAATATTACATCGACTTCTGCTCCGATAACCACATTGAGTATCATTCGGTGGTTGAATACGGCGGGCATGAGTGGTACGTCAGCGACAATTTTAACTACGTACCGGGGCCAAACGCCGACCCGGCCAAAGCAGTGCCGGGTTTGGATATGCAACAGGTCTGCGACTACGCCAAACAGCGGGGCGTTGGTATTCGGGTATGGGTTTACTGGTCAGCTATTTACCCAAAAATTGACTCGGTGTTTGCCCAGTATGAACGCTGGGGAATTAAGGGTATGATGGTCGATTTTATGGACCGTGACGATCAGGAAATGGTTAATATTCAGGAGCGGATTCTGCAAAAAGCCGCCGAACACAAACTCCATGTTCAGTTTCACGGAGCCTATAAACCAACCGGGATGCACCGAACGTATCCGAATGAGCTTACGCGCGAAGGCACGCTGAATTACGAAGTGAACAAGTGGAACTCGACTGTTACGCCCGATCACGACATTAATTTTCCGTTCGTTCGAATGCTGGCCGGAGCGACGGACATGCACCTCGGTGGTTTCCGGGCCGTTCCCGCCGACCAGTTCAAGGTGCATTATATTCGGCCCATGATGTACGGTACGCGCTGTCATCAGTTAGCCATGTACGTTGTTCTGGAAAGCTATCTCGGTATGGTTGCCGATTACCCGGATGCGTATAAAGGCCAGCCGGGATTCGATTTTCTGACCCAAGTGCCCACCATCTGGGACGAAGTGCGTGTGCCGGTGGCCGAGGTGAGTCAGCATATAACGATTGCCCGTCGCAAAGGTACAGACTGGTTCGTGGGTAGCCTGACCAATTCAACAGCGCGGGACGTTTCGCTGAAACTGGATTTCCTGCCGGAGGGAACGTACACTGCCGATATCTACGCCGACGCACCCGACGTTGCTCAGAACCCAAACCACTTGACCCGGCAAACACGTACCGTTAGCCGCACCGACGTATTAACGCTTAAACTGGCCGCCGGTGGCGGGCAGGTGATGCGTTTGCGGAAACAATAAAATTCGGCGATCCCTAATCAAGCCCCTTGTCCCATCAACCGATTGATGGGACAAGGGGCTTGTTGTTTAATCTGAGTTTGGTACATATAGATCGTTAAATAGAATTATTTGAATAGAGCGAGGCTGTTCGATAACATATAGTGTTTTTTAGCCGTCGAGTGCAATCATTTCAGAGGTACAATTCGTACTGTATTTTACCTTGTTACGCTATTTTGTACCTCAACGCTATGTTCAAAGACCGCCGACTATTGCTGATTTTTGCCATTGCCCTGATTGATGTTGTTGCCGCTGGTGCTTTGGGCACCCTGTTAACCAAATTCGTGGTGGACCTCCCCGCCAAACCCGTTCTACTCACTGGCGGAACTGCCCTCATGCTGGCTGTTCAGTTGGCATTCTCGCCCGCCATCGGTCATTGGTCCGATAAAGTTGGCCGTCGACCAGCCGCCATTGCGGCAACCATTGCGTCGTTGCTTTCGTCAACACTGCTACTACCGGTTCAGGCGTGGGGCTACGTAGCCAACCGGGTTTCTAGAGGAGCCACCAATGGGCTATATGCGGTTATGCGTTCGTCAATGGCCGATATCACCAAAGGCGAAGCGCTCATTAAGTATTCGGGAATGCTGAGTTTCATCGTGGGTGGCGGGGCATTTATCGGGCCTATGTTCGGCGCACTGCTGCTGCTGGTTATGAACGAAGCCCGTCACGATGCACTGCCACTGGTCATCATGGTACTTGCCCTGGGTGGGCTGAACATCGTACTGGCTCTGTTTTTCAAAGAAACGAGCGATAAATCGAAAGAGAAAGTTGAGTTTTCCGAGTTGCGGGATAAAGCACTCAGTGCGCTGAAAGTCAAGACACTATGGGATCAGTTGGCTAAATCGGATGAAGAAGTTCCGGGCATCAAACCAATCTTTATCCTGAATCTATTGGCAACACTCTGCTTTGGTTATTATACTTTTTTTGTCGCCTTTCTGACCCAGAGCGACCTGGCGATGGAGCCGTTAGATACGGCTTACTTCTTCCTGTATTTCGGCGGTTTATCGTTTCTGGCTAACATTATTTTCTTCCGGTATATCGTTAGTCGTGTCAACAAACGCAAGACGATTATCGGCATCATTTTGCTCAGTATCGCTGTGCAGATTGGGTACTGCTTCTCGGAATCGTCCATTACATTGCTGTACGTAGTGGCGGGCGTCGACGCGCTCACGGTCTCGCTCATTGGCGGGTTGATTGGCGGTATTTTGTCCGAAGTAACGCAGGAGGGTGGCGGTCAGGGCGAGCAGTTCGGCAATATTCAGGCATTGGGCGGGCTGGCCAGTTTCGTAACGGCCTTAGTCAATACGTTGCTGTCGGGTGTGAGCATGAAAGCACCGTTTATTTTCTGCGCTTTGGCCTCTATTGTTGTCGTTTGGTGGGCTTTGCGTCTGCCCGAAGAAGCCCGAAAATACACGGACATGAACACGGAGGAACGCCAGCAGAAGGAACCCCAGGAGGCCGGGCCAGCCGAGGCCTGATGATGTCGAAGGTATTGTTTGGCAACCCATTACGCAATCGAACAAAGCTGATTGCCGGGCAGTTACTAACTCACTCAACGAACACATACATGATTAGAACCTACCTCAGTGCTTTTCAGATTGGCGTCATCGCCGGTATGCGCAGCATGATGGCCCCGGCGTTAGTGAGCCATAAACTTTCGCGTACAACGCCCAACCCACTGCCTGATTCTCCTGTTCATTTTATGACCTCATCCAAAACGGCTATTACGTTTGCCGTACTGGCTGGTGGCGAGTTGGTTGGTGATAAACTGCCCCAGACTCCGGATCGGACGGCATTCCCGCAGGTGGCGGGCCGACTTGTATCCGGAGCCTTGTGTGGAGCCGCTCTCACCAAAGCCGACGGTCAGCCACTGGCCTACGGGGCGGCTTTAGGAACGTTAGGAGCCGTTGTCGGTACGTTCGCTTTTTTTCAACTGCGCCATTGGCTCACTCATGAAAAAGACCTGCCTGATGTCTGGGTGGCGGTAGCCGAAGATGCGCTGGCCATCGGTGCGGGTTGGGTGATTGTGAATCAAAATAAACCCATCGTTAAACTTCCTGATTGATTTTAACGAAGTCATTTACACTAAAAAAGGCGCAATCCCCATGCGCCTTTTTTAGTGGGTTACCGGCTCATAACAACACCCTTTTCTGCTGAAATCACCCAAATATCTGCTCCTCGTGTTATCTTTACCAACCCAAAATTGCCCTCATCAACAGCCTCCTACTTAATTTGCAATGAGTGCATAAGTCTATTCACTCATTCACTCATTCACTCATTCGTCGGTAAAATGCAGGTTCTTAAATTCGGTGGTACGTCGGTTGGCTCGGTCGAGAGCATCAAACAGGTTATTCAAATTATTGACAATCAGCGTCGTGGCGATGAATTGCAAAATAGCGGACAAATAGCCGTTGTATTCTCGGCAATGGGTGGCATTACCAACCAGCTAATTGAAATTGGGCGGATGGCCATTACCGGCGAAACTGATTATATGGAACTGGTTCGGCGAATTGAAGACCGACACTTTAACGTAGTGAAAGCTCTGATTCCCGTGAAGGAGCAAAGTAAAGTGGTTGGCCACATTCGGGGCATCATCAACGAACTCGAAGATTTGCTGCGGGGCGTCTCGCTCATCCGCGAACTCACGCTACGTACCCACGATCTTATCACCAGTTTTGGCGAGCGACTCTCCACAACCGTCATTACCGAATGTGTAAAAAGTCGCGGAATTCCGGCGCAGTTTCTGGACGCCCGCCGGATTATCAAAACAGATTCCCAATTTGGACAGGCCGAAGTAAATTATACGCTGACGAATCAACTGATTCAGGAACATTTTGCCAAGTCGACTGATCGGTCCGGCGCTCCGGTTCAGATGATTACAGGCTTCATCGGGTCAACTGAAAAGAACGAGACAACGACGTTGGGCCGGGGAGGTTCGGATTATACGGCCAGTATTGTTGGGGCGGCTTTGAACGCCGAAATTATTGATATCTGGACCGATGTCGATGGCATGATGACCGCTGACCCCCGCAAAGTGCCCAATGCATTCAACATCCCGACCATTACGTATGCCGAAGCGATGGAACTCAGCCACTTCGGCGCGAAGGTGATTTATCCGCCAAGTCTGCAACCGGCTTTTGCCCGCAACATTCCCATTCGGGTATTAAATACGTTCAATCCTACGCATAGCGGTACGTTGGTGAGCCGCACCGCCGAGCGTCGGCAATACACCATAACGGGTATTTCGAGCATTGACGACATCGCGCTGGTGAACGTGCAGGGGTCGGGTATGATTGGCGTGGCGGGCGTATCGGCAAAGTTATTCGGCGTACTGGCCGTTCACAAAATCAGCGTAATTCTTATTTCGCAGGCATCGTCGGAGCATTCTATCTGTTTTGCTATCGACCCGCGCGGAGCCGAGAACGTAAAGACCATTCTGGACGCTGAATTTGCTACCGAAATCGACCACGGCCATATTGATAACATCGCTATTGAACGCGATTTGTCGGTTATTGCGACGGTGGGCGAAGGGATGAAGAAAAGCTCCGGTATTGCCGGGAAGCTGTTTTCAGTACTGGGTAAAAACGGAGTGAATATTGTCGCAGTGGCGCAGGGGTCATCGGAGATCAATATCTCGGTGGTTATCAACAAAAATAACCTGTCGAAAGCCCTTAACTCGCTGCATAACATCTTCTTCCAGTCCGAAGCGCGGGTATTGAATCTTTACTTAGTTGGCACTGGGTTGATCGGAAAAACTCTTCTGAAACAGATCTTCGATCAGTCGGAGTATTTACGGGCGGAAAAGTTGCTGAAGGTGTGCGTAGTCGGGATGAGCAACACCAAAAAAATGCTGCTTGACCCCAAAGGTATTTCATTGGACGACTGGCGCGAACGACTGCTGACAGACGGTGTAACAACCTCACTGCCAGCCTTTGTCGAAAAAATAAAGGATTATAACCTGCCCAACTCGGTTTTTATTGATTGCACATCGGATAAGGATATTGTGCAGTTTTACGAGTCGTTGTTAGATGCCAATATCTCGGTCGTTACGCCGAATAAAGTAGCAAATTCCGGCCCATACGCCGAGTACCGCCGGTTGCAGCGTACCGCCCTGAACCGGGGTGTGAAGTTTCTGTACGAAACCAACGTTGGAGCTGGTTTGCCCATCATCAATACGGTTCAGGGACTGATAACCTCCGGTGACCGTTTCCTGAAAATTGAAGCGATTCTGTCCGGTACGTTGTCGTTTATTTTCAATACGTTCCGGCCCGGTACTTCCTTTGCTGATGTGGTTCGCGAAGCGAAGGAAAAGGGCTACACCGAACCCGATCCCCGCGACGATCTGAGTGGGCAGGATGTAGCCCGAAAAATTCTGATTCTGGCCCGTGAAGCCGGTTTCCCTCTCGAACCAGAGGACGTAACTATCACGAATCTACTGCCCGAATCGTGCTTAGCCGCGACGACCATACCCGCCTTTTTCGACGAGTTGGAACGCAATAATGATTATTTTGAAAACCTCCTTACCGACGCCGAAGCCAATGGTGAAAAACTGCGGTTCATCGCCCGATTTGAGAACAACAAAGCATCAATTGGGTTACGAAAAGTTGATGCGGAGCACCCATTTTACCAGTTGACCGGTGCCGACAACATCGTTTCGTTCACTACCGAACGCTATAAAGACCGCCCTCTGGTGATAAAAGGGCCCGGTGCGGGTGCAGAAGTAACGGCTTCGGGCGTATTTGCTGACGTAGTAAGTATTGGGAGTTATTTAGCGTAGTACTTGGAAACCTATAGAAACAAAAATACCCGACTTCTCTGTCGGGTATTTTTATAAAAGGATACCGGTGCGCTTAGCCGATTGCTACCCGCTTGAATGCAGACACCGTCAGGCCTTTGCTGGTTTTTTCCAACAACTGGGAGATAGTCAGTGAGTTATCTTTTACAAACTCCTGGTTCAGCAACGTATTCTCCTTATAGAACTTGTTGAGTTTACCCAGCGCAATTTTTTCGAGCATCGCTTCAGGCTTGCCTTCCTGACGGGCCTGCTCCTTACCAATCTCAATTTCGCGCTCGATAACGGTAGCGTCAACGCCATCTTTATCCAGAGCAACGGGTTTCATCGCAGCAATCTGCATGGCAATGTCCCGGCCAACTTCAGCTACATCGCTGCCATTTGTATTCGACAGGCCAACCAGTACGCCTAATTTACCATTCGAGTGAATGTATGATACAACTTTGTCGGCTGAGATGGTTTCAAATGAAGCTACTTCAACTTTTTCACCAATTTTCCCCATCAGGTCGGTAATGTGATCCTGCAAAGAACGACCGTCGGCCTGCGGTGTTGCCAGTAAAGCAGTTTTATCCGTGGCTTCGGTAGCGACTGCCGTGCTCATAACGGCCATTGCCAAGTTCTGGAAATCGGCAACTTTCGAAACAGGCTCCGTTTCGCAGGCCAGCGAAATTACTTTGCCGCTTTTGCCGTCGGGGCTTACGTGCGCCAGTACAATCCCTTCAGCCGTTGCGTTATCGGCCCGTTTGTCGGCTATTTTCTGTCCGTGCTTGCGCAGGACCTCTTTTGCTTTTTCAAAGTCGCCATCAGCTTCGGTAAGGGCTTTTTTACAGTCCATCATACCGGCTCCGGTCTCTTGCCGAAGTTTATTTACGTCAGCAGCAGTAATTGCCATAATAAAAGGTGGTTGTCGATTTAAATTGCCAAAAAATGTTTGGTAATCAATTAATCAGAGTTGAAATGGAATAGCCCATAGCGGCTGGCTACGGGCTATTTCAGTTTGTCGTTTTATCGTTTGTCGTTGTACTACAAAGTGTAAACGACAAACTTATTCTATGCTTCCTTATCGTCTTCAGTAACAGCAACTGGTGCAGTTTCTTCTTCAGCAATAGCAACCGGGGCTGGAGCCGGCTCGCTTGCCCCTTCGGCTTTCGCCTGAGCAAGATCCTGCGTACGCTTGGCTTCTTCTTCTTCCTGAACGCGCTGGTCGTCTTTATCCTGTTTCCGCTCCATCAAGCCTTCCTCAATGGCCCTGCCAATAGCAAGGGTAATCAGAGAGATAGACTTGTAGGCGTCATCATTAGCCGGGATGGCGAATTCAACATCTTCGGGGTTCGAGTTCGTATCGCACATGGCAAATACGGGAATACCCAACCGGTGTGCTTCGGCAACAGCAATGTGCTCACGCTTCACGTCAACAACGAACAAAGCGGCTGGCAAACGGGTCAGGTCGGCAATACCGCCCAATACACGCTCCAGTTTCTCTTTATCGCGGCTACGGGTCAAACGCTCACGCTTGGCAATGCTCTTAACGGTCTCCTCGTCTTTCAGCATTTTATCCAGCGTCTGCATTTTTTTCAGCGACTTACGGATCGTAGCGAAGTTAGTTAACATACCGCCCTGCCAGCGGTCCGTTACGTACGGCATTTTCAGGCGACGCGCTTCTTCCGAAACGATTTCCTGAGCTTGCTTCTTCGTTGCGACAAACATTACCTTCCGGCCCGAGCGAACGATACCTTTAATGGCATTCGCTGCTTCGTCTAAAGCGGCAACCGTTTTGTTAAGGTCAATAATGTGGATGCCGTTCTTCTCCATGAAGATATACGGAGCCATCCGGGGGTCCCACTTGCGCGTAAGGTGGCCAAAATGCACACCAGCGTCTAAGAGGTCTTTATAATCAATTTGTGCCATTTTCGAAATGAAAAATGAATGTTATGAAAGATACGCAGCACCACCCGTCGGCATCATCTAAGGGCGATCTGGACAAATATTGGTTGATTTGTAATTGGTTAATTAGTTACTTGGAATAGACAGCCCTTCTAACGACCAATCAACCATTGACTAAATTAACCAATAAACCAGATTAACGTTTCGAGAACTGGAAGCGACGACGGGCTTTCTTCCGACCTGGTTTTTTCCGCTCAACCATACGCGAATCCCGGGTTAAGAAGCCTTCTTTTTTGAGGGCAGGGCGGAACTCGGCATTCATTTCAACCAATGCGCGGGCAATAGCCATCCGCGTAGCTTCGGCCTGACCGGCCACACCGCCACCGCGAACATTGACTTTTACGTCGTAGCCG
Source organism: Spirosoma sp. (assembly GCA_031425355.1). Taxonomy (GTDB): domain Bacteria; phylum Bacteroidota; class Bacteroidia; order Cytophagales; family Spirosomataceae; genus Spirosoma. The sequence goes on from JANPJE010000003.1 coordinate 9,104, forward strand.
CCAACACCGTTAACCGTAGCAAACGGCTGGTTCAGAATGATTTGCAGGACTTCGGTCGGAAAATACTGTTTGTAATCTTTTCCGTTTACCGAGATGGCTCCGCTGCCCGCCGACATATAGATGCGGGAGATGGCAGTTTTACGGCGGCCAATGGTATTAATACGATCCATTATGACTTAGAATTTAACTGCGGTTGGTTGCTGAGCCTCGTGCGGGTGTTGACCACCAGCGTATACATACAGGTTGGTGTACAACCGCCGACCAAGTCGGTTTTTCGGCAACATACCTTTTACGGCGTGTTCGATTATGCGCTCGGGATGTTTTTCAAGCAGCAACCGGGGCGATGCGAACCGTTGACCACCGGGATAACCCGTGTGGCGGACATAAACTTTGTCGGTCATCTTGGAACCGGTAAGGCGTACCTTATCGGCATTGATGACAATCACGTTATCCCCGCAATCAACGTGTGGCGTGAAGTTAGTTTTGTGTTTGCCGCGAATCAGGCGTGCGATTTGGCTGGCCAGCCGACCGAGCACCTCACCCTGAGCGTCAACCACAATCCATTCCTTCTGCACCGTTTCCTTGTTGGCAGAGATGGTTTTGTAACTGAGCGTGTTCACTTTATGGAGACTAATTGGTTTATATTCAATCACTTAACCCGTCAAAAAACGGACCCGTCCTGAAACGGGAGTGCAAATATAGGCGGTATAAGGCTGAAAAACAAGGCTATGGAGAGAATATGAGGGTAAAGCCGTATTTTTGAAAAACGTAGAACAAACTCAACCACATGGCCAACTCTTTTCGACTGGATCGCACCGCATTTCATATGGGTACGCATGAGGAAACGGAAATCTATCACGCCCAAAATCAACCAAAAACCTTTGATGAACGATTACAGGCAGTTGCATACCTGAACAGCGTAGCATTTCGATACGATATCAACAATCCTCCGCGCTTAGACCGAACCGTTTTTGCTGCCCGAAAACACGAAAATGGCTAATTTATTTAATTCCGATTTTCATGATTTTCTGGAAGCCTTTCATAAACGGGAGGTCCGGTATGTATTGGTTGGCGGGTTTTCAGTTATCCTACATGGCTATAATCGAACGACCGGCGATATGGATGTTTTAGTTGAGAGATCGGCTGAAAACTACAATCGGATTGTCAATGCGTTTCGTGACTTCGGTATGCCAACATTTGACATGACAGCCCATAATTTCCTGAACAACTCAGCTTTCGACGTTTTCACATTTGGCCGACAGCCAGTAGCTATTGATATTCTAACGGCGATTAAAGGGCTATCATTTGAAGAGGTTTTTGCGGAGGCCTCTGATGAAATCGTTGATGGACTTCGTATACGGCTTATTCATTACAACCATCTTATTCGGGCTAAAGAGGCCGCAGGAAGGGCGAGAGACTTGAATGATATTGAGCAATTAAAAAAGGGGCGAACATGATTACGTTCGCCCCTTTTTTTAATTGCTCATGCATTTTACCGCAATTTCAGCGTGGCTAAAGCTAATACAGCAAGAATAATACCGACGATCCAGAAACGCGTAACGATTTTGGCTTCATGATACCCTTTCTTCTGAAAATGGTGGTGTAAAGGCGACATTAGGAAAATTCGCCTGCCTTCGCCGTACTTTTGTTTGGTGTATTTGAAATAACTGACCTGCAGGATGACCGATACGTTTTCGACCAGGAATATGCCACAGATCAGCGGAATCATCAGTTCTTTCCGAATCGCCAGCGACAATACGGCGATTACGCCCCCCAGCATCAAACTGCCTGTATCGCCCATAAACACCTGAGCGGGATAGGAATTGTACCACAAAAAGCCAACGCAGGCACCCACAAAAGCAGCACAGAAAATCACTAATTCTCCCGCATTGGGGATGTACATGATATTAAGGTACTGCGAGAAGACTTTATTACCCGATAAATAGGCTAACACGCCGATTGTCAGGCCAATAATGACCGACGTGCCAGCGGCCAGCCCGTCGATACCGTCGGTGATATTTGCTCCGTTTGATACCGCCGTGATAATGAAAATGCAGACCAATACGTACACAATCCAGGTGTACTCGTCGGGCAGAAATCCGAACAGCAATGAGTGGTAATCGAATTCGTTGTTTTTGATGAACGGAACCGTCGTCAGTGTGGATTTCATATCCGTGTAAACATCCGGCACATTCGACGTACTGAGTAGGCGAGGGGCATATCTCCGGATTTTTACGTAGTCGTTAAAATAGAGGGTAAGTCCGACAATCAGGCCTAATCCGACTTGCCCAACCACTTTGAATTTCCCCTCCAGTCCTTCCTTATTTTTCTTGAAAACTTTAATATAATCGTCTAAAAAGCCAATGAGTCCCGTCCAGACGGTTGACACCAAGGCCAGCACGACATACACATTAGAGAGCTTGGCGAAGAGCAGAGCCGGAATCAGCAGGGACGCTAAAATGATAAAACCACCCATCGTAGGGGTGCCGCGCTTCTGCATCTGCCCCTCCAGCCCGAGGTCGCGGATGGATTCGCCGATTTGCAGATTGCGGAGCGTGTCGATGATTCGCCGTCCGAAGACAGCCGCAATGAGCAGTGAGGTAATAACGGCTCCAAGCGAACGAAACGAAATGTATTGGAAAACGCCCGCGCCGGGGAAGTTGTAGCGTTCGTCAAGAAATTGGAAGAGGTAATAGAGCATTTTTAAAGAGCGAAAGAGTGAAAGAGCGAAAGAGCAGAAAAGCAAGAACGGCTTACTATTCGCTCATTCGCTCATTCACTCTTTCACTCTTTGTACAGGCCAAAGTTACTGATTTCCGCGTTCTGCAAAAGTTTCCCGCAAGATGGCCCGGTCGTCAAAGTCGTATTTGACACCGTT
>JANPJE010000004.1:0-2925 GCA_031425355.1 Spirosoma sp.
CCATTTGTGCAGGCTGCTGGCAAAATAATCGGCACCGAGATCGGGAATTTTGAAATCGAACAACCCGAACGAATGCGCTCCATCGGCAATGACTTCAATCCCCCGTTTGTGGGCTTCATCGGCAATTTTACGTACCGGCAGCACCTGCCCCACCCAGTTTATCATGTGTGTGACATGCACCACTTTGGTTCGGGACGTAAAGGCTCGCACGTACTGCTCGGTAATGGCATCGTCGTTCTCGCTGGGCAGGTCTAAATTCAAATAAACCAGCTTGATGCCGTCGCGTTTTTCACGCTGTTTCCAGGCATTGAGCATGTTCGGATAGTCCTGTTTTGTCAGCACGACCTCGTCACCCGCTTTCAGATTCAGCCCGAAAATAACCGTATTCAGCCCCTCGGTGGCGTTTCGGTTGATGGCAATTTCTTCGGATGAACAGCCCCCCAAATCGGCTAATTTGCTTCGCAGAGCCTCGCGCCCCTGATCCAGAATCCGCCACATATAATAGGACGGAGCTTCATTGGCGTACTGATAAAACCGGATATGAGCATCCTGCACAACCTTCGGCTGCGGACAAACGCCACCATTATTGAGGTTGAGCAAGTTTGGCGACACCGTGTATTCCGACTTCACCCACCACCAGAAATCTTCATCCTGCGCCCACTCGGCAGCCGATTTCTGGACGGCATCAGCAGTTATGACTGGCCGGGCAAACGTTTCGGGCAAAAACTGGGGAAGCGTCAATGCGCCGGTGGCTGCGGCTGCCGTTTGGCGGAAGAAGGTTCTGCGTGAGGTCATGGAACGTACGAAGTTGAGGATGAGCGATGTATAGTAAAACTACACCTTTTCAAATACGCATACAAGACCCTGTAATTGATTTTTATTTAACCTGTCGCGATTAATCTGGCAGGACAAAACAATTGATCACAGAGTGGTCCGCCATTGCGGCATAAAGAGCACTGTGTTCATTCACTCTCGTTCTATCACTTAGGCCATGATCGCTATTTTACTGTATTTATTTTTATAATTGACAGGTGAAATACCCGTAATTTTTTTAAATAAAACCCGAAAGGCTTTTGTATCATTATAACCCACATCATACATCACTTCGCTGATATTCTTTCGGCTATTTTCAAAACTCTTTTTTGCCGATTCTATTTTTACCCGCTGAATATATTCAGCAATCGTATTATTGGTTGATTTTTTAAAGCGCCGTTCAAAACTTCTTCGACTAATTGCAAACCGTTCTGATAATTGATCGACGGTTAGTTTGTCCTGATAATTTTCTTCAATAAAGGCCTGTACTTTTTTTATGAGTTCGTCATTATGTCCATTTTGGCCGTTAAATATCATGAACGGCGACTGGCTTTTACGGTCGATCTCGATAGCAAATACTTTAGCAGCCAAAACAGCCATTTCATGATCTGTATATTTCTCAACAAGGTATAGCAGCAAATTCCAATACGAATTGGCTCCTCCACTTGAATAGAGGCCATTTTCAGCCGTAATTATTTTATCATCGACCAGCTCAACATCAGGAAACATGGTTCTGAATTTATTAGCAAACCGCCAGTGGGTTGAGCATTTTTTACCCGATAACAATCCGGTAGAAGCTAATAAAAAAGCGCCCACGCATAAGCTCACTACTTCTGCTCCCTGTTGATACTGATTAACAATCCAGGGTATAAATTTCTGATTGATAATCAGCGCATTTTCTAAATCGCCACTCAAGGCCGGTATGAAAATCAAATCCGTCTTTTTTACGTCTTTTATCAGCGAATCAGCATGAACGGTAAATGAATTATTATGCAATTGTATTTCGCTGGACAAGCCCACAAGCTGAACAGTAAATAAAGGGGATTTGCCGGCTGATACCAGAAATTCATTTACCGCCGTAAACATGTGGCGAGGGTCGTCAATACTGGCTAAAACAGCTCTTTCCGGCACTAAGATGGATACGTGTTTCATAGACTAAAAATAAGCAAAAAAAGTGACGTAATCAACCCCGTATTAGGTCGTTTTTGCCCCCCGTCAACGTTAATTAATACCCTTATCTTTAGCGTATCAATTAACAATTGACTGATTTGCAACATGGCAACAATTAACCCTTATTTGAACTTCAACGGCAACACAGAAGAAGCTTTCAACTTTTACAAGTCGGTATTTGGTGGCGAGTTTCTTGCGTTTCAACGCTTCAGAGACGTTCCGAATCTGCCCGCTGGCGATTCGATGCCGGAAGCTGATAAAGAGAAGATGATGCACGTCGGTCTACCAATCGGGAAAGGCAACATTCTGATGGCAACCGATATCCTTGAATCGATGGGGCAATCACTTACAATTGGCAACAACTACTCACTTTCCATTGATACAGAAAGCGAGACCGAAGCAACGAATTTATTCAACGCACTGTCGGCAGGTGGTATAATAACGATGCCGTTTGAAAAAGCTTTCTGGGGTGCCTATTTTGGCATGGTCACCGATAAATTCGGCATTCAATGGATGATAAGTTATGATTCAGATAAGCAATAGACTGATTGTACTTTAGATGGTCAGAGACGCGCGATTGGTCATCAAAATATAAACAAAACGTCCGGCGGGTTGGCCGGACGTTTTGTTTATGGAAATCTTGGGAACTTGCTGAAATCGGGTTTGCGCTTTTCCAGGAAGGCGTCTTTACCTTCTTTCGCTTCTTCAGACAGATAATAGAGCAACGTAGCATCGCCCGCTAATTGCTGAATACCAGCCTGACCATCGAGTTCGGCGTTGAACGACGCTTTGAGCATTCGGAGGGCAAGCGGACTTTTGTCGAGGATTTTTCGGCACCACGCAATGGTCGTTTCTTCTAACTGGTCGAGTGGCACGACTTTGTTCACCAAACCCATGTCCAACGCTTCCTGCGCGTCATACTGATCGCAGAGGAGCCAGATT
>JANPJE010000005.1:0-32914 GCA_031425355.1 Spirosoma sp.
GCGACCGGATTGAAGCCGATGAATCGGTGCTGGAAGTAGCCACCGACAAAGTAGATACCGAAGTTCCCGCATCACACACGGGCATTTTGAAAGAACTTTTGGTCAACGACGGCGACGTAGTGGCGGTTGGTGCGCCCATTGCCCGCATCGAAATCGAAGAAACGGTCGATTCTGAAATAAAGCCTTTATCGACTGCGCCAACCGAACCTGAACAAATTAGTGCGAACGAAACACCTATGGGCATAGGCGATGTGGCCCGGCCCGGACTGGATGGTTCTGGATTGGCCAATGTTTCGGCAGAACCGGAAAGTTTTGACATTAGCGAATCCGCAGCATCCACTGCGGCACGCGAGCTTGAAGCCAGCATTTCATCCATGAGCAGCCGGGGGAATTCACCCGTTAAAGCGGGCGCTACGTCGGCGACAACGCTATCAGGCGATGCATCCGTTACCACCGCCCGCTTCTACTCACCCTTGGTTCTGACGATTGCCAGAGAGGAAGGTGTTTCGCGCGGTGAACTCGACCGTATTCCCGGCTCCGGTGCCGAAAACCGGATTACAAAAAAAGATATTCTGGGGTATGTAATCGACCGAGCCGAAGGGCGTGTATCGGGAACAGAAACTTTACAGCAACCCGGACTTCTCCGTCAATCTGTACCCACACAAACCGAAATCACAGCGCCACCGTCGTTCCAGTCCGTGTCCCCGCAAACTACCGACAGCAAAGCCAATGGCTCGGTCAACGGTCAGGCTGACATTATTCAGATGGACAGGATGCGGAAGATGATTGCGCAGCGGATGGTCGAATCGAAGCAAATTTCGCCCCACGTCAGCTCTTTTGTCGAAGCCGATATGACCTCCGTTGTGGAATGGCGTACGCAAATGAAAGACCGGTTTAAGCAACAAACCGGCGAAAATCTGACGTACACGCCGATTCTGGTAGAGGCCGTTGTGAAGGCTATTAAAGATTTCCCTATGATCAACGTATCGGTGTCAGGCGACACGATTCTGGTTAAAAAGGCCATCAATATCGGTATGGCCGTCGCACTGCCGAGCGGCAACCTGATTGTGCCCGTCATTCACAACGCCGAGCAATATAATCTGACCGGCCTGACCAAAAAGGTAAACGACCTCACTAAACGCGCCCGTGAAAACAAACTCACCGCTGATGATCTGGCGGGCGGTACGTACACGATTTCCAATATTGGCACCTTCGGCAACCTGATGGGAACGCCCATTATCCTGCAACCCCAGGTGGCGATTATGGCGTTTGGTGCGATTGTGAAAAAACCGGCAGTTATTGAAACACCACAGGGCGATTTTATCGGGATTCGGCAACTGATGTTCCTTTCGCATTCCTACGACCACCGTGTTGTCGATGGCTCATTGGGCGGGCAGTTCGTCCGGCGCGTCGCTGATTATCTGGAACAGTTTAAACCGGGATCTTTATGATTTCGCTGACAGACCTTGATTTTAGTAATCGCTTTTGCTGGAAGTAAAATCTGATTAATCAATAAAATACCATAAATCCTGCCGGGCCGACGCTTCGGTTCTGACACTATGAAACAACGCATTGCTATTGACATGGACGATGTCATGGCCGACACCCACGGCAAGTTTATTGAACTGTATCTGCAAGGAGAAATGCCCCGCTACACGCTTGAGGAACTGAAGGAAAAATCATTTCACGAATTGTTCGATGAAAACGAGCATAAGGCAATTTCAAAGTGGGTTTATGAGCCGGGATTCTTTCGGGATATTGCGGTGATGGAAGGCGCACAGGATGTAATCGCCGAGCTGATGCAGAAGTATGATGTATTTGTGGCATCGGCGGCACAGGAATTCCCCGATTCATTGCGTGAAAAGTGGGACTGGCTACAGGAGCATTTTCCGGCAATCTCCTGGCGCAACTACATTTTCATGGGCGACAAAAGCGTGTTGAATACGGCCTATTTAATTGACGACTTGCCCCGAAACTTACGGACGTTTCAGGGACAAGGCCTACTCTTCGATGCCTTGCACAACCGGGACGATACTGAGTTTCGTCGGGTAAAATCGTGGCAGGACGTAGCAAAAATCTTGTTGTAAAATAGGATATTGTGATGTCGGGTTCTGGAACGCCAGCCCGGTCAAACCCGACATCACGCAGGACTTAACAAAAAAGCTCCGAAATGCTTCGGAGCTTTTTTGTTATCTATGACAGCTTTATGCTTATGCTTCAATTTCATCTTCGACTTCAACCTGCCGGTTGTGGCCGACTTCGTGCTGCGCCTTTTTCGACTCGGCGGATGGTCTTAGTCGGACAACGTGCAGTTTATGCAAGATGCCAATGAGCGGGAACGTCGGGTCAAACTCAAACCATTTGGCACCGAAGTTAGCCGAATTAGGGCGTTTATGGTGGTTGTTCTGGAACAATTCGCCCATCATGACCACGTCAAGAATCAGCGAGTTTTTCGATTTATCCTGGTTGTCAAAATTGGCGTAACCGTATTTGTGTCCGCTCCAGTTGATGATGGCACCGTGTACGGGTCCCATCACGAAATGAACGGGCAACAGGAAAAAGAACGCCCAGTGCATGTCTAAATAAATGAACGCAAAGATGTAGAAGAGGCTGTACAATACACCCCAACCTGCCCGCGACACCCACGAGTCACCCACTTTTTCGATGAAACTCCACTCCGGATAATTCCGGTCAAACTGCCGCTCAACAGACTGCGTCCGGTGAAGTACAGCGTTATAAATATCTTTGGTCTTCCACATCATCGTGAAAATGTTCTTCGTATGATGGGGCGAGTGCGGGTCTCTTTCCGTGTCGCTGAAGGCGTGGTGCATCCGATGAAGTACCGCATAAGCACGCGGACTCAGGTACGATGAACCTTGCGACAAATACGTCAGTGCGTAAAAAAAGCGCTCCCAGAATTTGCTCATTGAGAACATCTTGTGGGCCGAATAGCGGTGCAGAAAGAACGTTTGGCAGAACAGGGACAGATACCAATGCCCAATGAACGCGGCCAGTACAATCACAATGATTAATAATTAAAAGATGAAACTGATGACTGAGAATACTCCTACAAAACTAACGAAATTTAAGGCCGTTTGGCTTGCCTTCTTTAAATAATACTTGAATTAATTTGTGGTTGTGGCATATTGTAACAGGTTGGCACCCATGCGTAAAGCCTGCTGGCGCACGGGTTCGGGATCGTTATAAACAGTCTGATCTTCCCATCCGTTGCCCAGATCACATTCGTAACTATAAAAACACACCAACCGGCCCTGATAAATCAAGCCAAAACCTTGTGGTGCTTTCGCATCGTGTTCGTGAATTTTGGGCAGGCCGCTGGCAAATTTGAACTTCTGCTGATAGACCGGGTGATTGAATGGCAACTCAATAAAATTCAGTTCGGGAAACACTTTCTTCATCTCCCGCCGGATAAACTTATCAAGCCCGTAGTTATCGTCGATGTGCAGAAACCCGCCCGACATCAGATACCGGCGCATGTTCTGTACGTCAGCATCGCTGAACGTTACGTTGCCATGTCCCGTCATGTGAACGAATGGGTAACCGAAGATGTCGGGGCTGCCCGGCTCAACAATGTCTTCTTCGGGAAAGATGTTCATCCGCAAATTGGCGTTGGCGAACTTGATCAGGTTTGGCATTGCCGTTTTATTAGCGTACCAGTCGCCCCCGCCGTTGTATTTCAGTTTGGCAATTTTATAGGCGTACTGACCATTGGCAATCAGGAATGACGATTGCAAAAAGAGAACTACGAGCAGAAGCTTTTTCATGCGTTTATAAAATTCAGAATCTGGCAGGCAGTCAGCGCGGCCGTTTCGGTACGTAATCGGTTGGGGCCAAGCGTCACCATCTGAAAACCAGATGCCACAGCCTGTTGAATTTCCTTCTCCGAAAAATCACCTTCCGGGCCAATCAATACGACGTACTGACTGGCTGGAGTAGCGCGTTTTATCAGATTTTGGGGTGGTTCATTGCTGGGCAGATGTGCTATAAACCGTTGTGGCTCCCGTATAGTTTTCAGAAGTTCACCAAACGGAAGAGCGTCGTCTAATATAGGCAAATACGACTGTAATGATTGCTTCATGGCCGCTACGGCAATCTTTTCTAAGCGTTCAGGCTTGAGCACCCGCCGTTCTGAATGCTGCCCGAAAAAGAAGCTGATTCGCTCAACGCCAACCTCGACCGCTTTCTCAATGAACCATTCAATCCGGTCCATATTTTTGGTGGGTGCCACGCAAATTCGGATGGAGAACGAACGCGGAGGTGTTGTTTGGGTATCCACAATCCGAAACGTACACCGCCGGGCGTCGGCCTGTGTTATAACGGCTGAGCGGTGATTTCCGTGTCCATCGGTGACGAAAATGGCCTCACCAACGCTCAGACGCAGGGTTTTGATGGCATGGCGTGAATCGTCTTCGGCTAAGAAGTCAACAGCATCTGGTTGATAAAATAAATGCATAGGTTAAGCAAAAATACAACCGTAAAATGGAACCGCACGGGCGGCCCCGGCAGATGACGCGGATCAGAAGGATTTAGGTTGATAAAATCTATGTAAATGGTATTAATCATAAAAATCAGCGTTTCATTACATCGCTCCACAACCAGCGCAATGATTCGGGCAGAATAGAGCCGCCATGTTTGCCGTTATGTCCGCCCGTGCCGCCAACGAATTTATAATCGTACTGACTGAATTTTAGAGCCGTGTCCATCTGCAAATTACCCAGCCACCAGTTACCGTGCTGATTATCAAGATCGTTGTTTCCATCCTGCAAGAATACTTTAATAGTTCGCTTCGGCGCTTTCCGAATCAAAGACGGGTACACATGACCGCCTTTAATATTCGTGAAACTCCCCACATGACTCAGCACTTTATGAAAATAATCGGGCCGTTGCCAGGCTGCGGTGAACGCACAAATGCCGCCCGATGAGATGCCGCAGATGGCCCGCATTGTGGGCAAATCAGCCAGTTTATACGTCTTGCTAAGTTCGGGAATCAATTCTTCCATAAGCATCCGAGCATACTGATTGGTGAGCGTATCGTATTCAAAACTACGGTTGTCGGCCCGAAACGGGTCTTTCGGCAACTCGTCGCCATGCTGACCCGGATTGATAAATAAACCGATGGTGACCGGCATCGCTTTCTGATGAATCAAATTATCGAACACGACCGGTACCCGAAAATCACCGTCCTCTTTCACGTAGGTATGTCCATCCTGAAACACCATCAATGCGGCAGGCGGACCGGCAGCCGGACTTTTGCCGTCATACTGGGCGGGCACGTAGACGTAGTACTCCCGGATGGTGTTTGGAAAGACAGTGCTTTTCCAAACGTGCTTTGTCACGGCGCCTTTCGGAACGCCCGGTTGCCGCTGCGAATCGGGTCCATACGTAACGGTTTCGCTGGTGGGTTTCTGTTGCGCCCTGACGACTTGAACGTATACGAAACAACTGATAATCAAGGCAATGAATACCCGGTGCTGCATAATTAGAGAAGAAATGATCTATCGACTGCGCGTGAGTGAACGGTTTGTCAGTATAACAATAAGTAGCCCTTTGACTGAATCGAGCAGCAGATTATCGGACTTTCCGAATGCGATATAAATACCGATGCCAATGCCAATCCACCAGAAACCGAGCAGATAACACAGGGTTGAATAGCCCGTCGTTCGCTGCCAGACCTGCCACAGAGCCAATCCACAAACGAGCGATAAACAGCAATAGCCAGGCGACAACGTACCCCAGAAAAGACGTATCGGAGGTGAGATTTACTCCGAACTGAAGCAGCGTAAACTCCCGGGCAAAGAAAGCTCCGCCTGTCAGACCAAGTTCAATCAAAAGCGCGAGACCAAGGACAACGAGCAGTAACGTACGAGCCATGAGTAAGTTAGTTTCCCAACAAAGGAAAATAAAACCCTCATTTTACTCCGCAAATTTTTTGACAGGATTGAATGGATTTTTTAATCGAGTTCTGTCAATCCTGCAATCCTGTCAAAAAAGAACTTGTCCTACACCCATGCCGAACCATCGGAGTGCCGAACCATCGGAACCCGGACCGCCATTTATTTGTACTTTTGCAGGATAGATTCTTTACTGTGAAAAAAGTTGCTTTTTATACACTCGGTTGCAAGTTGAACTTCTCCGAAACCTCGACCCTTGCCCGCCTGATGGAGCAGCACGGCTATGAGCGTGTGGAGTTCAATCAACAACCCGACATATTCATTATCAATACCTGCTCTGTGACGGACAACGCCGACAAGAAATGCCGGAAAATTGTTCGCGAAGCGCAGAAAATCAATCCCGATGGCTACGTAGCGATTCTGGGTTGTTACGCTCAACTGAAACCTAAAGAAATTTCGGAGATTCCGGGTGTCGATGCAGTGTTGGGTGCTGCTGAAAAATTCCGGCTGCACGAACTCATGCCGACGTTTGTGAAAGTGCCGTCGGGCCAGCCCGGACAGGTATTCAACTCGCCCATTGACGAAGCCATCGACTACCATGCGGCTTATTCTCTCAACGACCGGACGCGTACCTTCCTGAAAGTACAGGACGGCTGCGATTACCCCTGCGCTTACTGCACCATTCCGCTGGCACGGGGTAAAAGTCGCTCCGACACGGTTGCCAACGTAGTACGGGCAGCGTATGAAATTGCGGAACGTCATGTGAAAGAAATTGTACTGACCGGCGTTAACATCGGCGATTTCGGTGTTGTGAATGGGGCCGGACTGGCGACTCATAAACCGGAAACATTCTACGATCTGGTACAGGCGTTGGACGAAGTCGAAGGCATTGAGCGGTTCCGCATTTCGAGTATCGAACCGAACTTACTGACGGATGAAATCATTCAGTTTGTTGCTCAATCGAAGCGGTTTGTGCCGCATTTTCACGTACCGCTTCAATCGGGCAGTAACCGCGTTTTGGGTTTGATGCGTCGTCGGTACAAGCGCGAACTGTATACCGACCGGGTACTGAAAATAAGAGAACTGATGCCCCATGCCTGTATTGGTGTAGACGTGATTGTGGGCCATCCCGGCGAAACCGATGCGGAGTTTAAGGAAACGTATCAGTTTTTGAACGAACTGCCCGTGTCATACCTTCACGTGTTTACCTACTCCGAGCGACCCAACACAACAGCGTTGACGATCAAGCCCGTAGTGCCGGGCCATATCCGGGCCGAACGGTCGAAAATGCTGCATATCTTATCCGACAAAAAACGCCGGGCGTTTTACGAATCTCAGGTTGGTCGCGATGCAACCGTTCTGTTTGAAGAAGATATCGCCGAAGGGAAAATGCAGGGATTTACCGAAAACTACGTCCGGGTAGTGGCGAATTATGACCCGCTGCTCATCAACGAAACACTCCCCGTGCGGTTGACGGCCATTAATGCCGACGGGCTGATGGAAGTGACTGAACCAGAAGGAGTTTTTGAAAGGCATTAAATTTTAAGCAACTTGGGCCGGTAATTAGTACCGGCCTTTTTTGTTCTAAACCCCACCCGTAGCTTATGAAACTAATCGCTCAAATTATGATCGGCCTGGTAGCTGTCGAACATATTTATATTCTGTGGTTGGAAATGTTTGCCTGGACAACCCAGGGCCGCAAAACGTTCCGGTCCTTCCCACCCGAATTGTTTGAACCAACCAAATCGCTGGCTGCCAATCAGGGGCTGTACAATGGGTTTCTGGCCGCCGGGCTGATCTGGTCGCTGCTGATTAACGATGCAGCCTGGAGCGCAAACGTTGCCTGTTTCTTTCTCGGATGTGTAATCGTTGCCGGGGTATTTGGTGCCATTACCGCTCAGCGATCCATCTTTTATGTGCAGGCTCTTCCGGCAATTATAGCCCTTATAGTTGTCATGATTTCCTAACTATCAGTCACTATGTCGCAGGAAACAGGAACGAAAGAAAATCCGTGGCAGCTAAAAACGCCACCCGGAACGTCGGAGTACGTTATGTATAAAGAGCAGAAAGAGGGTAACGATATTCTGGTCTGCGTCGTTGGAAAAACCGTTTTGCATTACGATTACCGTTGCATTGACGATTTGCACGAAATGCTCAAACTACACGGCGACTGGATAGAACTGGGTGCCGCCGACGAGCAGAAACCAGCTAAAGAAGGAACCGTTGAAGCCTGGGGACGATCTGCCGAAAATCCGTTGAGCGGATGGTATGGCTTGAAAAAGGAGTTTCGCGGTCGCTTCGGCATGTATCTCCCTCCACTATTGGAAGCCTTAGGTTTAGCCGAAGTGGAACACAATTCTAAGAATAACCGCATGAGGGCTATATAATTCCCTAAAAATAGGAAACCGCTCCCAAACGGGAACGGCTCCATGAGTACAACAAAACCACAGATAAAGCTGTCAGACGTATAGGCCAGACAGGGTGCCTGTGGCTCTGTTGTAGTACGTTTACGGTTTGACGTTTGTGGTTTACCGTTGGATCGCAACGATAGACAACAAACGTCAAACTTATTTTTTTTATGCTTCGATCAGGAACTCGTCGTGCTGGCTGACGTCCAGGCCCGTTTTCTCGTCCTCTTCTGTCACACGTAGTGGCAGAATCAGATCCGTTACTTTCAACAAGGCATACGACATAACGAAAGCGAACAGCGACACCGCAACCAGAGCGATCATGTGGGTAATGAATAATTTCGTCTGACCAAATGCCAGGCCTTCGTCAACAACAGCCGAGTTGATGCCTTTGCTGGCGAAAATACCCGTCATCACCATACCAACCATACCGCCAACACCGTGGCAGGGAAATACGTCCAACGTATCATCCAGGGTTGATTTTGAGCGCAGATGAGCGACGTAGTTTGATACCATTGCGCCAACCGTACCGATGAAAATGGCCGTTGGAACGGTTACGAAACCGGCGGCCGGCGTTATAGCAACCAGACCAACTACGGCACCGATACAGAAACCCAATGCTGATACTTTTTTGCCTTTAGCAGCATCAAACAATACCCAGGCCAGACCCGCCGACGCTGCCGCCGTGTTGGTTGTGGCGAAGGCCGAAGCTGCCAGCGGAGAAGCCGCTACCGCCGAACCCGCGTTGAAACCAAACCAGCCGAACCACAACAGACCCGTACCCAACAGCACAAACGGAATGTTTGCAGGTGGGAAATAGCTGGCTTCGAGGTGTGATCTCCGGCGTTTCAGATACAACGCACCAGCCAGAGCCGCCCAACCTGCCGACATGTGAACCACAGTACCACCAGCAAAGTCGAGAACACCGAGTTTAAACAAAATGCCTTCCGGATGCCAGGTCATGTGTGCCAGCGGAGCATACACGAACAGGCTGAACAGAATCATAAATAGTACGTATGAACGGAAATTGATGCGCTCGGCCATAGAACCCGTAACGAGTGCGGGCGTGATAACGGCAAATTTCAACTGAAAGAACGCAAACACCACCAGCGGAATTGACGCGGCTAATGACCACGGCTTGCCATCCAGTACGTTCTGGAACATGAAGTGATCCATAGGATTGCCAATGAAGCCGCCAATCGAGCTGCCAAATGCCAGACTGAAACCGACTACCACCCACAAAATACTAATGACACCCATCGCTACAAAGCTTTGCAACATGGTTGAGATTACGTTTTTGTTGTTCACCATGCCGCCGTAGAAGTACGCCAGGCCGGGTGTCATCAGTAAAACAAGGGCCGTAGCAACGAGCATCCAGGCGGTATCGCCCGCGTTGATACCTTCCGTTACTATTTGTTTGGGAACGGCAGGCACGAAAACAGCTATTAAGCTGATAACCAGCAAAATGGCAAGGGGAATGTAATTGGGCTTTTGCATAGTACTTGAGAGGTTTTTTTGTTGTACTGATTAAAATTTAGGGTTAAGAAAAGCGAGAGTACGTATCAGAATTTGAAGATGGCCGCCATGCCAAGCGTGGCCTGCGATGGGGTAAGACTGCCGTCGTTCTTCTCGAACTTGTCGGCTGAGTAGCTATCAATACGTAGCTCAGGCTTAAACAATACGTGTCCATCGGCGGCCGTAATGTTGCCCGTTACCGTGATCGAGTTTACACTGGCACCAAGTCCGGCGGCATCGGTCAGAGCACGGACAGCACTTTTGTTATCGAATGTTTCGTAGCGAACGCCAAGCCCAAACTTATCGGTGAAAGCATAGTTGGAATAAACCGCAACACCGCTCCAGCTTTTAGCGGTAATCGGACCGCCGAAAGTCTGGTAGTCACCCTTCTGCGAACCCGTAGCCGCATTCAGACCCAGGAAGAACTTAGGTGTGATCTGGTAGGTTGTGGTTAGATCGAATAGCGAATAGTTTGCGTCATCCGCTTTCGTAGCATCGACATCTTCCGACGCTTCGTTCGATACGATGGCGTTCAGGTACACGTTCCAGCCCGATACGGGTACGAAGAACAACTGCCCAATCAGACCTTTCTTTTTATTATTGTCGAACAGGTTATCAACGTTATTTACTAAACCAACCATCAACGAAGCCCGGTCACTAAAGGCGTATTGCGCTTTCAGCCCGATGTGATAGAAAGGGCCGTTGTTGAACAGGTTAGAAAGTGAGTAGTTGTAGTTAACAGGTGCGTCAATGACTTCGTAGCCAATGTGCGTACCGAACTGACCTGCAGTGAACGACAATTTGCTGGTCGCTTTGAACGTAATGTAGGCTTGCTTAATGGCCAGTGCGGTTGAACCGGGTCCCAGAAATCCGATGTAGTTACCGTAATTACCCAAGTCAGAATAAGGACCGAATGTCAGGTCCATCACTGCATCAACCTTACTGGCGGAGTAAACGGCTTTGGCCTGAATCAACCCGATACCAAACTGACCGGCCCGCTGGTCGAATGCGCGGGCATTGCCAACACCAGCCCCGTTCAACCCTAAATTTGACTGACTTTTAGGGTTATTGAAGTTCCCAAAATAATACGTGTCCATGTATCCGGAGAACGTAAATTTTCCGGGTGCTACGGTAGTGGAGTCCTGAGCTTGAGCGGTAAAACCCAAAAACAAAGAACTAAGAAGTAAAATTACTTTTTTCATACTCTTTATTTGGTTGTAGTTACTATTCTCTGTGGTCTTATTTCGTAGCAAATTTTGTTCAAAAAATTATTCTACGCAATAGATAGCTAAAAATAATCATGCATTTGCTCAATACATAGTCCAATTCATTAGAATTTTAACATTATATCCACTATAAATCCCGAAAATAGTCAAAAATAGATGATTTTAATATATTTGGCATAGTTATCAATATACCAAATATTATTCTTACTGATAACGGTGTTTTAGGTTACTAAAAGGCTGATTTCAATCTGCTTATATGGATAAAATGCAACAAGGCCCAACCAGCGAGCTGATTGGGCCTTGTTAGAAATGTATGTATCAGTGATTTACGCTTCAGCGTGAAGCCATGCTTTCTTAGCCAGCAACGTTTCCTCTTCTTCTACGTGTTCAGGATCAGGAACGCAACAGTCTACCGGACAAACAGCGGCACATTGGGGCTCTTCGTGAAAGCCCATGCACTCGGTGCACTTGTCGGATACGATATAATAGAACTCGTTTGAGACAGGAGCCTGTGGGGCTTTACCGCTTATAACTGTACCATCGCCGAAGTCCACTTCCGTTAACTCGGTTCCACCTCCCCAGGTCCATTCCACGCCACCTTCGTAGATGGCTGTATTGGGGCATTCGGGTTCGCAGGCACCACAGTTGATGCACTCATCGGTGATCATGATTGCCATGAGCAGTATTGATTTATATACAGTAAATTACTCTATTTCTGAATTGAACAACAAATATAACTATTTAAAGGTTGACGCCAAACTAATATTTCATTACATTAGTTGATGGTGTATTCCATTTGCTTATTCGATTCATGCTTCAATCAGAACGACTACAAACGTTCGTAGCCTTAGGCGACTTTCTGCGCTCGGCCAACGCCAAACCCGAACTTGACGATGTTGTCCGACAGGCTAATTATAAAAATAACTGGTTCACGCCCGATAACTCACTAAATGCCTTACAGGCAATTGCCAACGAGTTTCTGACAGCCGACAAACTCACCGCCTGGATCAGCCAATATCCTGCCGAGCCTGCTACCCCAAAATCTGTTGGCGTTGTTATGGCAGGTAACATCCCGGCGGTTGGCTTTCATGATCTTCTATGTGTATTGATGAGCGGGCATAAACTACTGGCCAAACTGAGTAGTCAAGATTTTGCACTAATCCACTATTTAATACAAAAATTAAAGGAGATTAATCCGGCATTCGACGAGTGGATTGAGGAAGCCGAGCGGCTGAACGCAGCCGAAGCGTACATTGCCACGGGCAGCAATAATACGGCTCGCTATTTCGAGTATTACTTCGCGAAGAAGCCACATATTATTCGGAAGAATCGCACGTCGGTTGGGTTGCTTATGGGCGAAGAGAGCGAAGATGAGTTTTTAAAACTTAGTCATGATCTCTCTGATTATTATGGGTTAGGCTGCCGAAATGTTTCCACAATTCTGGTGCCCGAGGGATACGATTTCACGCCCCTGTTACATGCCTTGGAGCCGCAGGCGTCTATTTACCTCAACAACCACAAATACCAGAATAATTACGACTACAACAAGTCAATTTACCTCATCAATGCCGTTCCACATCTCGACAACGGCTATTTGCTGGTAACTGAAAGCGACAAATTGGTCTCCCCTATTTCAGTTCTATACTACCAGACGTATCAAACTCAGGCCGATGCGTCTGCCTGGCTTAGTGCCCACGCCGACCAGATTCAGGTAGTGGCATCGGCTCAGGGATGGTATCCGGGTAGCGTATCATTTGGACAAACACAACGCCCCGGCCTGAACGATTACGCCGATGGCGTGGATACAATGGCGTTTTTACAGACCTTATAGACATATCGGGAATGGACCTGTTTTACAGTCCCTTCTTCGCCCATTTATAGTCCTGACATGAGTAAATTTCCTTTCCAGAAATGATTTCTCTGGGCATTGTGGTTGCAGGAATCAGCTTAGTTGTCTATGATTGTATACCAATCGGCAACTCCTCAACGACGCAGGATAGAAGGCTCACTAAGAAACGTACACCTAATGTTTTATAGTTTATTATCAGCGGGATGTAGTTGATTGAGTCTTCGTACACTATTGTGTTGGGTGTTCTACACAAGTAATGCTTCCATTTCGGAGTTTTGTGGGACAGTTTGAACGCCCCGACGGTCAGTTTATATTTGCTGGGCAGCGTCCTGGCGACAGTCAAAAAGCCGTCTTCTAAAATGATACTTCTATGAATATTTATGAATTAAGCGATGAAGAGAAAGCGATTGTTCAAAAGCATCGAAAATTAAAAGAAGAAGGCAAAGAGGAAGAACGGTTATTTTGGGAAATTGAATATCCCAAATACTCGTTTGAAAGAAAAGTTATGTATTGGTTGGCAGATATCCATCGTGGAATGAGATGTCAGGGTGAAGCAACAGCAGATGAGTACTCTAAATTCTCTCCTGTATGGTATGAATATGTAAAATCGAAGGATAACAACTTTGATTCAGTCTTTGCAGAAGTCGTACCTAAGTTAGGTATGGATTTTGACTGGCAAGAATACCATAAACGTATACGCAAATATGTTTAGTTAATGGGCAAATACTAAGAAGTATTTGGTCCTAATTAAATTAGCATAAGCCATCGTTAGCCTTGCTGTCAAAGATATGATCGACAGACCAGCCGATATGCAACGTACTTGGCGACAGTCTGAACGCCCCAACAGTCCGGGTTTGACAAGGTTCGATGAATAAAAATTGTAAACTCGGAAAATATCAAAATGATGATGCGGACTATTATTTCAATCGCCACTCTGATTTTAATATCGTTGTCCTGTAGCCGTCATCCGGACGAACCCGTTCATAGTTCATACAATACATTGAACAAATTCTTAAAGCAAGAGAATCTGTATCAAACGCTTGATATAGAAAAAGTTGACGTTGATTTTATGTCAATATCAGACCTCAAAGATTATAGGCCAGATAACAAGATTGTACATAATCGGAAATTGAAAGCTACTTATGATTTTACAATAACTGGGAGAAACAAGGTGTATCTGTCAAAAGCAACAGTCGCAAGTACAGATAGTGTAGTTTGGCACATGAAAATACTTGTTCTAAAAGAGAAAACTGATAGTTCCGGCATGGTCACCGAAAAGACTTACAAGTGGGATTTGAGCAAAGACCCAATCAAATCTGTATCCATTAAGAAGACGCTGAAAAGTTAATAAGTTGCCGCTCCGCGCGGGGTTGTTTCCGGCGACAGGTTGCACGTCCCACAGGAAAGTTAACAATCCAACCATTGAGCGTGTAAAGGTTCAGGTATGTTTGTGCTAACTTATGCGCTTGCTATCAACACTCACTGGCGTTGAGTATGGTCTATAAAATGCTTACAGTTCCGGGCTATGGAAGATAAGTTAAATGCCCTGGAGGAAGGTTTAGGTTTTTATTTTCGGGTTCTGGATCATCGGGCGCAAGCTCTGATGGGTTGAATAAAAGGCTTTCTGATGGACACAAAAAATCAGTTGTTCCGCTTTTTGTACTATGCTTTGATTGAGTTGCGGGCCAATGCTTATGAGCGTGGAGACCAGCGAGATTTCACAATCACTAATCTGCTCCATAATTTACCTCTTCAATTGGCGGGAGAAAATGTAGATTATTATGAGTTGCTTGAGAAACTCAAAGAATCGGCGGCCAATGATAAGGGCTTAACAGATTGGTTGAATCAACACGTAAGAACTGAATAAGCTTTGCCATTCCGGGTTTCGGTTGGCATGGCAAACGCTCTGAGATGGTTGCGCTCAGCATAAAAAATAGATTTAACATTATGGTAAAATAGAAAAAGTTTTTTTTGTAGAAAAACTATATCGTTATGAGAAAGCTTGTTCTATTTTTTGTCCTGTTGAATACTTTTTTTGCCTGCAAAAAAGATACTGACGAGGTAGTAATGCCTGATATTACTGGTGTTTATCAAATTACTACGCTCCACAACATGGAAGGTGAAGTTCTTACTTTTCCGACACTCGCATCTGACGGGAAGGTTAGGATTACTTCTGAATTAGAAATAACAAAAATTGATGAATATCAAATCAATATAGTTAGAAGGGGAGTCGCAACAGGAACGCCATACACGGACCCCCTCGGCTTGTTTGATATTCGGAAAGATGAGGGTGAATACATCGTTTACAAAGACGGGCTGTACATTGGCAGCATAAACGGCAGCAAACTGTACCTGAATTTTGCAGGAAGAAGCCGAAACACAATGATTGCGTCAATCCGGGCAAGCAAATAAGCGGAAAGTACGTTCGTGGTTCGCTCCGCGCTGTCACCGTTCCGGCGACAGGTGGTAAGCTGCAAGGTTAAGTTTTTGTTTACTCGGCGGGTAGCGGCTGACAGTTAATGAAAACAAATGAACAAATCGACAGAAACCATATACGACCTGAGTTCAGAGAAGTTCTATCATGGGACAAAGGCAAATCTGAAACAGGGAGACTTAATTGAAGCCGGCTTCAATTCAAACTACGGACGAAGAAATAAAGCCAAATATATCTACCTGACCGCCACCCTCGATGCTGCTATTTGGGGTGCTGAACTTGCCTTTGGCGAAGGACGTGAACGAATATATATAGTAGAGCCAACCGGCTCAATTGAGGACGACCCCAACTTAACTGACAAAAAATTCCCAGGTAATCCAACAAAGTCATACCGTTCTCTGAATGCGTTCAGGGTCATTGGTGAGATTACGGAATGGCAAGGCCACTCACCCGAGCAACTCAAAGCAATGAAGGATCACCTTGAGGGACTTAAGCAACTTGGTATTGAAGCAATTGAGGACTGAGTAAAAACGGCATGGCGGCTCCTCTCCGACAGGCTGCACGTCTCAATAGTCAGGATATAATTCAGATCAGTCTATTTCTTTAAAGCATTGTCATACCGGCTTAAATCGTGGACAAACTACTGATTCATAGCGGATTGCGAAGTTTGATCCAGCTACGTAACCGGCTGATACCGGCCATAATGAGGGTTAATGCGAAGGCCATAGTAGCCCCAAAAACTACGTATTTTCCGCCCAGTTCATAAAGCAATTTCTCAAGCCAGTTCACACGAATCATAGGCTGAAGCGGCCCCGACAACGCTCTTTCTTCAAACTCGGCAAATTCGGCCAGCCGGTCGAAGCCGAGCCAGATACAGCCGATGCCAAACCCGAAATAGCCCAGCAACAGAAGCACGGGCGGATATTTAGACTGCCGACCGCTGTATTCATAATCCTGAGGATCATCCATAATGATTCATACGTAGTATTGTAGGAACGCAACCTCACTTATCCAGCACGGCCAGAATAATACCGTCATATGGTCTGGTTACGTCCGAAACGTCTTCGATTCGTTTTAGTCCTTTGTCGGCAAATTTGGCAGTGGAATACGCTATGCTTTGGGATGAAAAATCGCCGTCGGGCAGTGATGACCAGCCCATTTCGGTGAAAAAATTAGTCAGCGTCCGGCTACCGACGTATTTTCTGAGCCAGATGGTATCGCCATCGACATGGGCAACGCGCCAGACATCATACGTCGATTGACCGTTCGCAATGCTGGCCACTGTGATACCCGCCACAGGCTTCGTCATGGCTGTTTCCGAGACTAACTTACGCTGCTCCGAATCGGCAACGCTCTGTTTTGACATCAGGCTGAGGGTACACACAAGCAGAACGACACCGACCGCAAACCCGATAGCCGTGCGGATAGCCCCAAGCCAATACGTGCGGGGTGTTTTATAACCTGCTTTCAACTGCTCATACGTCTGGTGCAGTGCGTCGGTCCAGCGGCTGGCCGGTAGTGTATAGCCGCAATGCAGACAGTGAACGACCCCAAACACCCCCTTTGGATACACCTTGCCGGTTCCAAATTCGGCATACCGCTGGTGCAGTTCCATGTCCATACCATCTGCTTTCATACAGTTTGGACAGGCCTGACCCGACAACGGCTGATGCCGAATCAGGTCCGATTTGATAAATAGGACGATCATACTCGACTGCGTACTTACTATTTAGCCTGCTGATTCAGGTATTGCGACAGAAGAATATCGGGTTTGCAGCCTGCCGAGAGGTCTTCCGAATAGACGAGCGGACGTTCCATTTCTTCGGTGCCGTACTTCGGAACGAAAAGCGTAGACTGCCCGTAGCGCTCGCGGAAGACCAGCACCACAAAAGGCCGACCGTTGTTCTGAATGGTGAACTCCTGCCGCCCATCGGCCTTCACGACGCTGGCCCTGAAGATTTTACCATCCCACGGGTGGTCGAAGCCGTCTAATGCCACAAGCGATTCGTTTTTGTTTTCGGGGCCAACCCGCAGCAGGAGTACTTTCAGCCCCTCACCGGCCCGGTACACTTTGCAGTACCGGCCAATTTCAGGACGGGCCACGCTTGGTCGGACCACGTTTGGTCGGGAAATTTCGGCAGATTTGTTAGACTGAGCCATAGCGGGTACGTTCAGCATAACCAATAGAGCACTGAAAATCAGTAGTTTATTCATGGATTCGGTCAATGCTTTTTTCTGGTGAATACATAAAGAAGATACCCGCCAAAACCAGCAATCAGGAAAATGCTAATCAGAGCCATACACTATGATGGGGTTAGTTTTTAGCCATCGCGCCCATTTTCCCGCCTTTAGCCAGACCGTTGAGAATGGCGTCGTTCCAACCCGCCACTTCTTTGCTGGCCGGACCGCTGACCGTTACCGTCTGACCGTCGGTGCTCCAGGCCACTTTCACGCCCGTAGCCTTATCGGAAGGGCTGAGGATGATGTTGAGTTTGGCTCCTTTTGGCCGCCAGCCATCCGAGATATATTTACTGCGCGATCCAAAAAAGTCGGCAATGGTCGTCATATATCCCATCGTCAGATTGAACGACACCGGATTTTTTGCTACGTCGGGCGCGTCGAGTTTGAAGCTGAGTTTGCTGGCTAATCCGTCGATCTGTTCCTGGCAGGTGGGTTTCCACTCTTTCGCTTTATCCGTTTGAACGCCGTAGCCGCACTTTTCTTCGAGCGTCGTGTAACCCGCTTTATCCGAAAAATCGACCAGCGATTGAGCCATTCGCTTGAAGCTATCGCGCCCGCGAGGCTGGCTGGGAGCGGCCAAAACGGTTTCCCACATGGTTGGCGAAAGGTTAATGGTGAACAATTTCTCAACAACGTAGCCCGTCATCCAGACATTGCTCTGCTCGATTTTGTCGGTGAGCGTTTCTTTGTTCTCCTGGGCAAAAGTGGGCAGGCTCGTAACGAAGGCCAGGGCAATAAGAGCGGGTATTTTTTTCATGAGTTGGTTTTTTATTCGTGACAAAGATCTCTCGCACCTTTTTCAGTTGCTATACTACCAAAGTAGTATATTTAGACTCAGTCCGATAAGCAGCCTGTCATATAAGCCCTACTACTTTTGTAGTATATCACGTGCCAGAATGAGTAAGTCGGTTAGTGAAACTGTACTTTTACACTATTCAGCTTTTCCATTCCGCTTCTATGCGTTTTATTGGTTACGTAGTGTTTTTTGTCAGTTCACTCGCGCTGGCGGCTTCCTGCCAGCGCGAGCCTGATAGTCAATCCATTACAAGCATTTTGGCGCGGGACTCATTGCGAATATTTCAGCTATTCGGGCAAGCCTACAGTATACAGAACTCAAATCCCGATAGTGCCTTCGCCCTTATTCGGGAAGCCGGAGAACTGTCGCGCAGGACCGGATTTGAGCAGGGTTTATTTAATTATTACAATCAGGCAATGTATAACCGGGCGGCCTACCGGGGCGATTTCGCGCTGGCTAAACGCATGGGCGACACCGCATTGGCACTGGTAAAAGACCCCGGCAGAAAGCGATTCAGGATGCTGGTTAATTTCTCGCGGGCCATAACGTACCAGATGCAGGAACAAAACGACTCGGCCATTGTCTATTATCTGCGGGCATTGGATAACCAGCCATTCACGAACGACACGTCACGTATTCCAATGATTCAGAACAACTTAGCGATTCTGTTTCACTACCAGCAACGCGACGATCTGGCGGTTAGCTATCAGTTGAAATCATTGAAAAATGCCCTTCATGAAAAAGATACGAGTCAGATAATTGGCAACTACGTAAACCTGTACGGTTTTGAAACAGCCCGGCGCGACACCGTAACGGCCTATACGTATTTGACAAAAGGCCTGGCAATGGCCCGCGCCCCAAAATTCCTTAACGACAAGGTTGAATTATACAAAAATGCGGGCGACTACCAGTTAGCCAAACGTCAAACTGACTCGGCCCGGTCGTACTACAGTCGGTATTATGAACTGACCAAAGCACTGTATCCACCCGCTTATTTAGCCATGCCCCTCATTGCGCTCGCCCGCACCGACTGGCAGGCGGGCAACACTGCGGCTACCGAACGTCAACTGCGCGAAGCCAGCCGCCTGACCAGTCCGGATTCATTGCCGATGCTTGAGCGTCAGGCGTTTTATCATACATATTATAACGTGCTGAAACGGGCTAATAACCCCGCTGCGCTGGGTGCGCTGGAAAAGTACAACGCAGCCGTAGCCGAATTTGAGAGCGGTGAAAAAAACCGGCAATTGGTCAACTACGACGAGCGGCTCCGAGAAGTTATCAACCAGAAACTCCTGGCCGACCAAGGGTATGCCATCGACCGAAAAAACGGCCTGATTGCCACGCTTGTTCTGGGTTGTTTACTGTTGACAGTCATTGCTACGTTGCTGGTGTTGTATTGGCGGAAACGGCAGATGTTGGAATCGGAGAAGCTGACTAAACTACAGTTAGAAACAGAATGGAGCCGGTTAAAAAGCCGGATGGAGGCTCAGCAGGAAGAACGAAGCCGTATTTCACAGGAATTGCACGATGAACTCGGAACGGCCCTGACCTCTATTTCGCTGGCGAGCGAGCTGCTCAAACAGCAACCTCATACCAACTCTGCCGAAGTACAGATTATTGCCAAAGCGTCGTCGGAGATGACCACGCGGATGAACGAGATTGTGTGGAGCCTCAACGTGAATAACGATAATGTGCAGAGTCTGGTAGCCTATATCCGAAAGTTCTGTTCGGAGTTTTTAGGCGAAGCCGGTATCCAGATGATCTTTACCGAAACGATCACCGACCCTCAGCGCGAACTGAAAGGCATTGTCCGCCGGAATGTGTATCAGTCGGTGAAAGAAGCCGTTCATAACGTAGTGAAACACGCCCAGGCTTCGCAGGTCGAACTGGTCATTGCCACCGTCGAAAACGAATTGCACATCCTGATTCGCGACAATGGAAAGGGAATGACCGATGAGCCTGTCAAACTGTGGAACAACGGTTTACGGAATATGAAGAAGAATATCGAAGCCGTGAAAGGCAGCATCAACTGGATCACCGACAACGGTACACAAGTCAGCATTCAGGCCCCAATGAACGCATAAAAAATTACCTGACACGATTACGGCCGGGCCGACGTTCGGATTAGACACGATTAACTAAATTTCATTTCTCCAAAATCCTGTCAAATTCTGTAACCCCGTCCAATTCCAACCTCGCGTATGATCGCTGTTTTTATCGTTGAAGATAACCCCAACATTCAGTTGCTGCTGCAAACGATTGTGAGCCGCGATGATGAATATACGTGCGTGGGGGTAGTTGAAACCGGCAGCGAAGCACTCCGAAAAATTCCCGAACTGCTGCCCGACGTTGTGCTGATGGACATTGGCCTACCCGACATCAGCGGGATCGACTGCGTGCGTAAATTAAAGCCGCTCTGTCCAAACGTCGAGTTTATCATGTGTACCATCTACGACGAAGACGAGAAGGTATTCCAGTCACTCGAAGCGGGGGCTAACTCGTATATTCTCAAGAAAAGCAAACCCGAATTACTGCTGTCAGCCATCCGCGAGGTATATGAGGGCGGCTCGCCCATGAGCAGCGACATTGCCCGCAAAATTGTGGCTCGGGTACAGCGCGACGGCCATCCCCGCATCGACTATCACATTACGCCCCGCGAAGTGGACGTACTAACCATGCTCTCAAAGGGTCTAACATACGTTGAAGTGGCCGATCAGCTTTTTATCAGCGTCAAGACTCTCAAAAAGCACATTTATAATATTTACGAGAAACTCCACGTCGATAACAAGGTAGAAGCGCTCAATAAATTTTTCGGGAAATATTAGTTTTCCGCTCCGCCAGTTGGTTTACTCACTGGCTGAACTCTCTATGCTATTGCCTTTCCGGCCATTACAGTGCTGGCACATGGGTTGATAATTCGCCAGCGAACTCGCACCACCTTTGGATCGGGGCAGAATGTGGTCGATAGTCATAAGCGTGAAATTGGCCGTGTATAGATCGACATGATACCCATTTCCCGGATCAATAGAAGCAACCAGATAAACACCTTCAATTCCGCAGCGGACACAGGCTGTTCCTTTTTTGGCGAATACCTGCAATCGACGGTGGTTGCCATACTTCGTACGTAATAGTGTAAAATCCAGCTTTCCGAGAACCCGGTTGCCGTTTAACGTGTGTGGTAAATTCATAGTTCGGGCATTCAATATCCGATATTTACGTAAAAACAAGGTTCGGGGATGGTACGTTCAGGCGAGTCATAATTGCCTGTCCGGACGGCAAAATCAATACCGCCAGCTTTTCAAGTCGGCACCTTTTGGCGCAGACGTTTCGATGCGTTTCAGTATTTTGTCAATGTACATGGTGTTGTAGCGCAGCCGGGTGATGTAGTTCGGTTGCGTCGGGTCGCCATTCCAGCAATGTTCGGCGCGGTCGCCGTAGGTTACCTCGCTGCCGGCCGATGGATTTTTGACGTTTTTCAGGAAATCTTCCATCAGATATACTGCATTGTTGAGGTAGTAATTGTCCATATCGCCACAGTAAATATGGATCTTTCCGGTCACCTTCGGACCGAGGGTTTTCCAATCGCGACGCAGGATGTGGAGCAGGTCATAATGATCGCGCCAGTACGTAGCAACCGTCGAGTCGATCTGACCGGTGAGTTTATTCCAGATGCGTTTCGGATACCCGTCTGACCCGGCGGGCGAGTAAACGGCCTCCCAGATATCGAACTGATCGCCGGAGCGGGAATGCGTCCCGAGAGCCAGTTCGCGGTGGTTGGTTTCTTCGAGCGTCACCTTCACCTGACCAAGATAATTGCGCTGGCTGGGTCGGGGTGTCCGCCGAAACGGGCCTTCCGAATAATACGCATTCTTGTCTTTATACAGATTGAAAACGGTGTAAGCATCGAACGCAATCGGATCGGGACAGGCCGCAAAACAGCCGTTGAACTCATCGGGATAAAATACCTGCGCGGCTAAGGCTTCCCATCCCCCCGTTGAACCGCCGTAGGTAAACCGTGCCCAGCCCTGCCCAATGCCCCGAAACTGTTTTTCAATTTCGGGCAGCAGTTCGTACATAATCGCGTCGCCGTAGGGACCGAGGTTTTCAGAATTCACCGCATACGAATCGTCGTAGTATGGATTTGCATGCTGAATCTCTACAATCAGCATCCTCGGAAATTCCTTACTCGTCCATTTCTTATAAAAATCATGTGCTTCCTGCGCTACTATTTTCTTATAGCCATACACCTTAAACCGCTCGACGTAGTCGGTTGTGTCCATGTTTGCGGGCGGGGGCGTTTCACTAAACCCATCGAAATCAGCCGGGAAATGGCCGTGATTGATGCAAATTGGGTAGCGGGCGTCGGGATGTTCGTCGAAACCCGCCGGAATCAGTACGTGTGCACCGAGGTACATGGGCCGTCCCCAGAACTCGGTCAGTCGTTTACTCTGAATCCTGATATGTTTAATAAACTTCGTGTTTTTCGGCTCATCAAGCGGTGGATTGACCTGGTCCATAACCACCGCAAACGACTGTTTTGCACCCGCTTTAACGCTGATTTTCTGCGGTTTGCTGAACAGATTGCCGGGGGCCGTGCGCCAGTTCTGCCCTTCTCCCCTGTCCATCGGCAGTTTCACGGTACGTCGGGTTCCGTTGGGGCCATTTTTCACCTGAAACGTTTCGTATTTATGCAGCACGGCCTGTACGAAATAGTCTCCGGGGGGAAGGTCTTTCAGACTGCGTTTTGGATAGCCGAACACGCTGGCATCAACCGTTGCAGCCTGACCGGGCTTGAGTGCATTCACATCGATGCCAAAAAGCTGGGCCGTTTCGACCGCGTCGCTCACTTGCTGACGGGGTTCCGGCTTATTCGTTTTCGCCAGAATAAGCAGCACGCGCCCATCAAGGGCAGTTTGAGTTTGTGAGGATGGGAAGGAAACAGAGAAGCTTATTTGAGCATAGGTTACGGTTGCAAACAAACCCAGTAAAAGAAGTAGCGGGTATTTCATCAGGAAGATCAGGTTAATTGACAGCACGTAAGGTACGAATTTGGCCCAAACAAAAACAACCACCCCGGCGAGGAGCGGCTCCTTTTGTGCGTTTAATCCGGCCGCCTTATCCTGCCAGGCCATGTAGATTTATGGATATATACGGGTGATATGATTAAACCCCATTGAGTTTGAGCCAGATCGATACGATTACACTTGGTTATGAGCCTGAATACTGACTAAGACACCCGGTAGCGCTGATTTAAAACATCCGGCATGGTGATTGGTTCTTACAAAACAGCATGCTTCGGGCAGGAATAGCTCTATGAAATCGAAAACTCCTATTTGGCAACGTCTGGGTTTACACAACTGGTTTCTGAAAGGTTCCACCGTTGTGGAAGTTCCCCCCGTACCCACGCCCAATCAGGTGTACAACTATATCACCGACAAGTTCAGCGAGTCAATCGAACAGTTATCGTTTGCCAACCGGGTCGTCTTTTACCACGAATACATTATTTGCCTCAACGCGGATGACTACGGGGGATTCATGGCGAACAAACAGGGGTTATTTGGGCTAATTGCCCAGGAATCGGTCCGGGTGTTTTATGGGCTGCTGAATGACTGGCGGGCTGCGGGCAAAACCGTTGAGCCTTCGGCCACGAAATGGGTATTTCGATTTGTGTCGCATCCCGATTATGCCCGTGGTGATCTGGGCTTTATTGGCAAACTCCTACCCGGTAGCGATCAACGCGAAGAGAACGTGCGGGTAACGTTTATTCCACGCCAGACCGGCATTGCTGAAACGTATGATGTCAATCAGGATATTCTTAAAGGGTTCACGTTTTACAGCGAAGGTTACTACGAAATTCCATACGATGATGAGCTACAGTACAATGAAAAAAAGCCTATCAGCGGCCCCCGGCCCGAATTAGCCCGTTTAGAGACCATCCTGCCCGACAAAGCATTCACCGGTCGTAAACTCGAATATGTTATTGTCGATGAGGAGGTTATCGTTACCGGTGCTGGAGAAACGAAGGAGACCCCGGCCACGTTTCGGGTGCCCTCAGACTGGGTCGATACCCCACATCTGCACATTCGCTACAACCCGTCGACCAGCCAGTTTCAGCTCGCTTCCTATGGTGAAAAAACGCTCCTGAACGAACGGGAAGTGGTTCGCAGCGACGTTAACACGACTTCCTGGGTGGAGTTGCCTTTCAACTCGAAGATGCTGCTGAATGGCATCGTTGGTATCAATCTGTTTAAACCCTGAACAAACGATGTCAGCTATTTTATCGGTAGCGTTGCTGGGTGTCGGGCTACTGCTGCTGGTGGCCAATTTTGTCGATATAAAAAAGACCCATAATCGGAATGACTGAAAACTTCATGGGCCTGACGGACACCGGACGGGTGCGGGAAAACAATGAAGACACCTTCATTGCCGAACGAATCCAGCATGACGCCTTCGTTCTGGCCTGCGTCATCGACGGCGTGGGCGGCTATGCCTATGGGGAAGTAGCGGCAGCCGTCGCCCGCGACGCTATTCTCGATTATTTTAATCCCTCATCCGGGGAGATGACCACCCCAAACAGGGCTATTACAAATAGGGCGTCCCTACTGAAGGAGTGCCTGATAATAGCCAACGATAAAATCTGGGCCGAAAAACAGCGCGACAGCGAGTACGACAGAATGGCCTGTGTGCTGACGCTGGCCCTCGTCGACACCGAGACGAATCAATTCTTTTACGCCCACATCGGCGATACCCGGCTGTATCTGCTGCGGGATGAATCCCTGATAAAAATAGCGAGGGACCATTCGTTCGTTGGGTTCCTGGAAGATACCGGCCGCTTATCCGAAGCGGCTGCCATGCGCCACCCCAAACGTAACGAAATCGACAAGGCGCTGGGCTTTTCCCCGCAGATCGACACCCCCGATGACTATATCGAAACCGGCCAGTCGCCTTTTCTGCCGGGCGATCTGCTCCTGCTGTGCAGCGACGGGCTGACCGATTTAGTGCCCAAAAGAGAGATAACGGCCATTCTGACGGGAGGCAAATCGCTGGCCGGAACAATAGCGGAGTTAGTGGCAGCAGCCAATGAGAAGGGTGGCCGCGACAACATTACCGTTGTGCTGGTCCACCATGACAAACCTTCCCGTCCCCTTCAGGCGATCCGGCCCGGTCAACAAAACGGATAGGTAGTATGGTTCAGAAAACGCCCCCACCGACTGGCCGAAAAACAGAGCGCTTCTTTTTAGTGCTGATTGCTGTTGTGCTGGGGCTGCTGTTTCAGTCGGTATTCGAGGTGCTCCAGAATGACTTCCGGGGCGTCGATGAGCGGTTGCAGAACGGGACAATCGTAAACCTGAATGACAAAAATAGCGCGTCGGCGCTGGCAGCCTTGCTGGAAAAAGGCTATTATTTTGATGACAAGCAGGACGTCCGATTCATTCAGGCAGCCGTCACTGACGCGCTGCGTGCCGATACGTCGATGCTTGATAACGTCGGTGAGTTGAACAAACGCCGATTTGCTGTTCTGGCCGATGACGCATTCAGGCGGGGTGGAAACTCGTTCAAAAAACGGGTTGCTTTGTCGCGGTCGTTACTGGGCCTTGCGGATGAGGATTCCCTAAAGCTACACGTTGACCGGGCGGCTTCATTGCCGTCTGTCACCGACATTGGTCTGCGGGGCTACCGCCTGAGCGGAACCGTTCGCAACGGGGCCGACAGTGTGGCAACGGACGTAGTGGTCCGGTTAACGATGATTGTGCCAACCGACAGCACCGACCTCGGCGATGGGGACGATGGAATTGGCCCAAAAGAGATTACGGGGAACAAACCGGGGGTGCAAATCGTGTACGGTATAGATACGGCCAATAAGCGGCAGTTGCGAACATTGACTGCCTTCGCCCGCACGGATGCGCAGGGAAGTTTTGCCTTTGTCAACCTGCCCGAAGGCCGGACGTTCGAAGTGCTGCCCCTACAGCCGGGGTATCAGTTCGGTTCCTCGCAGGGCGTATCTGCTTTGACCCGGGACGCTTCGTTCACGTTTAATCGGGCACCCCACACCCTGAAACTCTTCTCAACCCGTGACTTTATTATCCTCAAAAAAGAAAAATCGCTGATTGTCCGAACGCCCGCCGAATTTACTAAGTGGTTTCAATTCATTGTCGGAGGCTTTTTCGTGGGATTTCTGATCCTTCATCTGCTGGTGAGCTTCCGGCTTCCGCAGGCTGATACGCTCATCGTGCCCGTCATGATGCTCCTGACCGGGTTGTCCTTCCTGATTTTGCTCAGCCTGCAAGACCCTCTCCGCGACCGGTTTCTGGCTAAAGACACCCTGTTGTATTTCGGTATCGGGGTGGTCGGTATGAGTGTCATTCTGTTTCTCAATCTGCGCCGATTCACGCTGGATTCAGGCTTGTATCGGTTGCTGATTTTCACGAGAAACCATCGGGCGGCCAACGGCTGGCCCTGGGCAGTGGTCGCTACTGCTTTCCTGATCGCCACAATTTTGTTTGGCTCGGGGCCGGAGGGCAGCGGGGTTCGGGTGAATCTGCTTGGTTTTCAACCGAGCGAATTCGTAAAGTTTTCGCTGATACTTTTTCTGGCGGGCTTTTTTGCCACCAACGAAAAATTCATTGGTGAATACCGGCGCTGGCAAAAACGCTGGTCTTTTTTCTCCTTCGCGCTGCTGGCCATTGGCGTGTGCATCCTGCTTTTTCTGGTTCTGGGCGATCTGGGTCCGGCGATGGTTGTGTGCTTCACGTTTATCGTCCTGTTTTCGTTTTCTCGGGGTGACTTTGGCTTCATGATCGGCGCGGTGGTGTTCTACGTGCTGGCTACATGGCTGCTGAAAAACACCTGGTTAGCTACCGGACTTACGGCTGTCGGACTCCTGGTGGCCCGGCTGCTGCCGAAAAAATCGCTGAGCGAGTCGGCCCTTATGGCCTTAGTCGTGATGGCGGGTTTTCTGCTGATCGACCAGATTCCGTTTGTCGACACCCTGTTTCCCGGCCCTGTGCAACGGTTAGTGGAGCGCAAAGCCATCTGGCAGGATGCGTGGGACAACGAAGTATACGGGGGCGATCACGTAGCCAATGGCATCTGGGCCATAGCGGGCGGGGGGCTGACGGGGCAGGGCGCCGGGCAGGGCTTTTCCCGCACCATTCCGGCCGCGCATACGGATATGGTGCTGCCCGCCATCGGCGAAGCCTTCGGCGGGGCAGGCATCGTCTGCGTATTTATCCTGTTCCTGATTTACCTGCACCGGTCGGTCCTGATCGGTCGACAAACCGGAACCCCGTTTCTGTTCTACGTCTGCGCAGGCATTGGCATCAGTACGTTCGTGCAGTTTCTGCTCATTGCGGGCGGCTCTACGGGTGCGCTGCCGCTGTCGGGTGTGGCGCTACCGTTTATTAGCTACGGAGGGTCGTCATTAATCGCCAATTTTCTGGCCGCCGGTTTCCTGCTGTCGGCCTCGGCGGTTCGGGGAACTGCCGTTCAGATGACGTACATGGCTAACCAACAGGACAAACACATCGTACCGGCGTTGGTGGCGGCTCTGGCCGGCCTGGCGCTGCTCATCGGGTATATAGCACCGTATGTTATCGACAACCGGATGTGGATTGTGCAGCCCGCTTTAGTAGCCGACCGGAGTGGCGGGCGCATGTTCAGCTATAATCCCCGCATCGGCATTTTGATGAACAAACTACAGGCCGGTTCGCTCTATGACCGGGCAGGCCGTCTGCTGGCTACGGGTAATCCCCAACTCATCCGAAAGCAATCACCTCAGTTACTCCCGGCCGGTAGCCCCACGTTTAATCTGGATTCGGCCATGCGCAAGCGATTAGATCGGTTTTACCCATTGAATCAGCAGTTGTTTTTCTGGGTAGGCAATGCCAATACGGACGTGTTCAGGGGTGGCACCAACGGCTATTTTGCTGAGTATCAACATGCTGCCGATCTGCGGGGATTTCCGTCACCGACGACGACGTACCCGGTTATGGCAACCCGGTTTCGGGAAGACCGGTTTTTGCCCCGGCGGGCTCAGGAGATGACCGTGAACCGACAGGATTACAGCGCCCTGACCCCGTTGTTGCTGGCGGGTATAAACAGCCCGCAGGTGGACGCCTTCAAAAAACGAAACCGCGATGTGCAGCTTACGCTCGATGCCGGGTTGCAGATCCAGATTCAGCAGTCCATCGCGCGGGACTCGTCATTGCACGACAATCGGGTTTCAGTGGTGGCTATGGAGTCGGCTACGGGCGATGTGCTGGCGTCGTCAATGTACCCGCTGCCACCGGTGAACGATGAAGAGCAACTGACTATGACCCCCGCCGAGCAA
Organism: Spirosoma sp.; assembly: GCA_031425355.1. Lineage (GTDB taxonomy): Bacteria > Bacteroidota > Bacteroidia > Cytophagales > Spirosomataceae > Spirosoma. The sequence continues at coordinate 28,712 of JANPJE010000005.1, forward strand.
AACCGGCTGCGCGGCTGGCGAACGACTACCGATCTCGGGTTTACCTACGCCACGCAACCCGGCTCAACGGCTAAGGTGCTGACAGCAATGGCGGCTTTCAATAAGCTGGGTCTGGCGGCACCCAAAAAAACCTTTATAATTAGAGGCTACGAACGGATTCGCACCGGGGGCGCAGAACCCGACGAAACCGGGCGCATCGGCCTGGAACGGGGACTTGTCAAATCCAACAACGTCTATTTTATCAAGCTCGCCAACGAAGCAAAACTACAGGACGAAATGGGCCGGTTGTTCCTCAAAACCGGTATGTTTCTGCACGGTGTGGGTGGATATTATTACGAAAAACCGGTCCGTACCGATCAGGAAGAAACGTGGTGGGCGTTGTGGCGCAAAACCGAATTTAACACCCGTCCCCGCTATAATCCGGGCAATATCCGGCGCACCCGCGCTAAGGGTATTTCGGGGATGGCCTGGGGACAAGGCGAACTGATTGCTACCCCGGCCGCCGTAGCCCGGCTGGCTGCGGGTGTCGCCAACAACGGCCTGCTGATGCCCAGCCGGTACGTACTGACCGTAGGTGGCGTGAAGCAGGCTCCAAAAAAGGGGATTCCACTGGCCAACGACCCCCGGTATGCTCATCTGCTCACCGGCTACATGATAAAACAAAGTGCCAACCGAACCCGTGAATTAGGTGTCGCTGTGGCGGGCAAAACCGGGACGCCCGAGCGAATCTGGAAACGAAAGCGGATTAACGACGGCTGGTACGTGTTTTTTGCGCCAAAGGCCACTGGAGATGGGCACGTAGTGGTCTGCATACGAATCGAAGCGACAAAGGGATCACGCGATGCCATCGAGCTGGCGGGCAGACACGTAACGCCGTTTCTTCGGCAAAACGGTTATATCAAAAGTTTTGGTGCAACAGTTCCTACAGTGAGCCAGCCGATTGCCCTTAATCGCCCGACCGATATTGGTCGTTGAAAAAAGTTAAGTTAACGGACAGTATCATGTTTGATTTTTTTAAGAAAAAGCCGGACAGTCACCCACCCGACGCGAAATCGCTGCGGGCGGCTTTGCTGCGGTTTTTGAAAGAGCGTTTGCAGCAGGTAGAAGGTGGCGAAGGTCGGCACATTAAGGGGCTACAGCTTTTTGTGGCTTGTTCCGGCACCCGGCAGCACCTCTACGAAGCCGCCGTGTATCAACAGGAGCCAGGGCGTTTTCAGGCCGAGGTGCAAAAAATCGCCGATGACTTCGCCCTCGAGCTGCCTCCTGCCTGGACATTAGAGACGACGTTTGTGGACGACCTGCCCCCCGAAACCCTGAAAAGCCCAACGCTGGATGTTGCCTTGTTCATCCGAACCCGAACGGCTTCGGCTCAAGCCATAACGACGGCTTATGTCCGGGTGCTGGCTGGCGAAGCCGAACAGGAATCCTATACCCTTACGCCAGCGGGCGGGCCAGTCACGATTGGCCGGGAAAAGCGGGCACAGGCCGATAACGGGTTTGTTCGCATTAATACCATTGCATTTCCAGCCAGGAGCACTCATGAAGGCAATCGATACGTTAGCCGACAGCACGCGCATATTGAATGGGATGGTGGGGCGGGTTGCTTTATGCTTTTCGCCGATGAAGGCGGAGTACCACCCCGTAATAAAGTGAAAGTAGGGTCTGCCGGGACTGACACACCTGTAAAACTGCATTCCACGCACGTTGGGCACCCGCTTCAGGAAGGGGATCAAATCGTATTGGGCGAATCAGCCGTGCTCGAATTTAGTTATATACCCAAAGAGGATTAAGCAACGCAATGGGAAGACTATTCACGATAGCGGAAGGGCTGGAAAACATGGGTGCTTTGCGCACCGGTGGACAGGGATCGGTGTATAAAGGTCGGCGCATCGGCGAAATTTTCACGGCCGTAAAGATTCTGCCAACGCCTATTCATACTGAAAGCGATGACGATAAAAACTTTCATGATTTCCAGAATGAAGTCCGAAAGCTGAAGAAAGTCAACGAGGTGCCCAACCCCAACGTAGTTAAAATCCTGAACTCGGGCATCACCGAAAGCGGTTCGTTTCCGTTTATCGAAATGGAGTTCATTGAAGGCCCCGACCTCGAAGAACTCCTGCGGCCCCCACACGAGCCGGTTTTTCCGCTGCGGGAAGTAATTAAGGTGGCTGACCAGTTGGCCAGTGCCCTGGCACATTGCCATAAAGTAGGTGTCCGGCACGGCGACATCAAAAGCAATAACGTCAAGTTCAATGTTCACACCGGCAATTACGTCCTGCTCGACTTTGGGTTGGCCGCTATGTCCGACGAGCAACGACGTACCAGCCTCCGACATGCCGGGGCCATCGAATTCATGGCCCCCGAGCAGAACGAAGGCCGTATGCTTTTCCAGACCGACGTGTATAGCTATGGAATCATCCTGTATGAACTGCTGGCCGGTACGGTTCCGTTTCCGCTACGTGACAAAGGCGAGACGAATCGCAACGCCGTGATGGTGGCTCACATGGAAACACCAGTGCCCGACGTGTTGACGCTCCGCCGGGAACACCTTCCCGATACATGGCCCGACGACCGCAAAGAACGGGAAATGCAGGTGCCGGACTGGCTGCTTTCGGTTATTACCAACTGTCTGCAGAAGGATCCCGAAAAGCGATTTAGCACCGGAGTCGATCTGCACGAAGCGATTATCCGGGGCAGCACCTTATCCGTAAAAAGCGGTGACGAGCAAGTGAACAGTGCCACAGTTCTACAAGGTGAAAACGGGCGGTTGCTCAGTTTAGTCCGGCACTATCAGGAGCGGGCAATCGACAGTGAACGGGCTGGGGCTGAGCTAAGAACCCTGCTGGCGCAGAAAGAGGACGAAGTCAGGACGCTAACGGAAGCCGCCCAGTCCCGCCCGGTGGTGCAACCGCGTCCGGCTGACCCCTCGGCCAAACTATCGACCAATAGCCCGGCTGTCCAGACCTCCGTACCGCGCAAATCACCGATTCGCCGGTTGAAACCGGCGGGATTGGCGGTGCTCAGCCTGCTGGTTGGCGTAAGCGTATGGACGGCTTATTCTCAATTCAGGGCAAAGCCGACAACGAATCAAGGATCCACCATGAATGCTGATACAAGCGTGGCAACCAACGCAGAACCGGACAACCGTGATGTAGCAGAAGACTTGGGAACCGATTCTCAAACCGAGCGTATTGACGATACGCCACCAAAAAAAATGAACAGGCCCGTCGCTAAGCGGACAAAGCCGTCGCAGTCCGTACCGGTGCCGAAAACGCTTCCTGTTCGGACCGATAAACCGCAGGTTGCTCGGCGTGACAGTGGCACAGCGGCAAGCGTCTCGAGCGTACCCGATGTTACTACGAACGAATCCCTTCCGAACGCAAAAACAACACGGTACACCTTATCGTCCAGGTATGCGTATTTTCATAACGAGCCGGACCAGAGCACCCGCCGGGCAGCCAACATCAACATCTGGAACAACGCCAAACTAACACCTTTAGCGGAACGGAATGGATTCGTTTACGTGATTTATACCAATGACCAGGGACAAACGTCGAGGGGCTGGCTGCTTAAACGAGACCTTAAGCCAATCAATAAATAAACCAAAGTCTACAGGAAGCTCGTGTTATCACCATCCCAAGTCCCCGACAACATATCTCCCCTGGGCGGTTTGACGCCGAATGAGGTCGGAATGGAAGGGGAAAAGAAGACAGATCATCGTTCGATACTAAATCTTTGAAGGGTCCAACAATTGGGAATGGTCACTTTCAAGGGTTCAGGACAGATCCCTTCGTGACCCGAATGACATCTTCTGTGCAGACGTGTATATAGAAATATCGGTCCTTATGCTTTCTCGAATTCAGTAGCTGGCTCGTAGTATAAGTGAGGCTTATGGCCCTTTTTCTTTCTACTCATCGAATTTGCTCCTACTTCATCAAGCCAGCAGGTCTACATGAAACATATTGTTCCCGTTCTTCTCCTGTTTCTGGGTTTCGCTCTATCAGCAGTTGGACAAGTAAAAACCACTCAGACTCAGGCTGTAAACTACACCCGAAACCGGGAACCCTTACGGCCCAACCCCTATGTCGAACTGCCGCTGGGGGCCATTAAGCCGCAGGGATGGCTAAGGGAGATGCTGATTCGTCAGAAAAATGGGGCGACGGGTAAGCTCGACGAGCTTTATCCATTAGTCATGAACCAACG
>JANPJE010000006.1:0-5370 GCA_031425355.1 Spirosoma sp.
GGCAATGCAACTGCTAAGCAAAACCCACAGGCCGAACTTCCCGCTAATGCCGATACCGATTTGTCATATGCTGGCGGTGCGGGTGATGGTGCCGAGTCAAATGGGGCTGCGTCAGGTGGCGCTGAGTCAAATGGCCGGGTAAAAGCATCGCCGTTAGCCAAGCGCATTGCCGAAGAGAAAGGAATCAATCTGGCGCAGGTGCATGGCAGTGGCCCTGAAGGGCGCATCGTAAAAAGCGACGTTGAGTCGTTCACGCCAGGAAAGGCGGCTCCGGCAACGCAGCCAACCAATCCGGCAGCGGCTGCTCAGCCTGCACCGGCGTCAGCCGCTGCACCCGCAACCCCACAACCGGCGGCTCCGGCGCCAACCCCGTCTGCAACGTCCGTTGGGGGAGAGTATGAGGACATTCCGTTGAGTCAAATGCGGAAAACCATTGCCCGCCGGTTGAGCGAAAGCCTATTTACGGCTCCGCATTTCTACCTGACCATGGAAATCAACATGGACAAGGCAATGGAGTTGCGCGGTACGGTCAATGGCCTGAGTCCGGTGAAAGTGTCGTTCAATGATTTCGTGATTAAGGCCGCTGCTTTGGCCTTGAAACAGCACCCGAACGTAAACTCGTCGTGGTTAGGTGATAAAATCCGGAAGTATAAGTACGTCAATATCGGCGTTGCGGTAGCTGTTGACGAAGGCTTGCTGGTGCCCGTGGTACGCAATGCCGATCAGAAAACACTGTCAACCATCTCGGGCGAAGTGAAAGAATTAGCTGGGAAAGCGAAAGACAAGAAACTTCAACCGAAAGATTGGGAAGGAAGTACGTTCTCCATCTCGAACCTCGGCATGTTTGGCATTGACGAGTTCACGGCCATCATTAACCCGCCCGATTCTTGCATTCTGGCGGTGGGAGCTATCAAACAAACCGTGAAATTCGAGGGGGATGCGGCCGGCGTTCCGGTGGCGAAACCAACCAACGTGATGAAGGTAACACTTTCCTGCGACCACCGCGTAGTGGATGGAGCTACGGGCGCGTCGTTCCTGCAAACGGTGAAGCAACTGCTCGAAGACCCAATGCGGATGTTGGTATAAAGAAGGGAGAAACGGGAAGAGGGGGAAGAAAGCGAGGATGGATAAAACCATTTACTCCCTTTCTTCCCCCTCTTCCCGTTTCTCCCTTTAACTTAAATCGTTGCGGTTTCCATAGCGCCCTGAAGTTTTTGCTCCAGTACGTTTTTGGGAACGGCACCAATTACTTTATCAATCAACTGACCATTTTTGAAAATCATCAGGGTTGGAATGCTACGTATGCCAAATTTTGCCGGAACCTGCGAATGCTGGTCAACGTCCATTTTCGCGATAATAGCCCGTCCTTCGTATTCACCGGCGAGTTGCTCAACAACTGGCCCGATCATTTTACATGGACCGCACCATTCGGCCCAGAAATCCACTAAAACGGGTTTGTCAGAATTTATAAGATCGTTGAAGTTTGCGTCGGTCGCTTCTACGGCATGTGATCCTGCTGCCATGACTGAAATGAGTTTATTTAGTTGAACTTGTTTCAGCTACATAAACCGTTTTCAGAGTGATTAGTTCACGACTACGCCACCTTGCAACTCACGCCCTCCATCGCTTCGAGTGCCCGCAGGAACGAGTTGGTAAGGAATTTTAAGCAGCCTGTAAGCGTACAACTTCCAGTTCAGTTCCTTTGTCTACAGCGTCCTGCGCCTGCGCCAATAGACGCCCGGTGATGTCTGCGTCAAAGTATTTCTCTCCGCAATTTGTGCAAATACGGGCCGGAACGCCTTTAAAAACGATGATGGCTCCATTACGTTCCAGAGTGACGGTTGTCAATCCTGGCTCCGGAGTACCTACTTTACAAGTTATACAGGTCATCGCTTTTTTGTTTTAAAGTCAGGTTCCCAAAGGAAAATACTTGGTTCATAAGCTGTTACCACAAAACACTCACTTGTTTCATCCTGAGCAACAACAATGTGAAGAGGGGATCATCAACAAAGGCCAAACGCAGCATACTCGGATAAGGTTTATCGTCAGGGTAGTTTGCAATAGTCGTTCCCTGCTCGATAACGGCTTCAACTTCGGCCTGGGTGATGCTCCGTTTGAACATTTGCTCAACGGCGTGAAGTTTATAACTTATTTTCCTGCAATTCATCACGCTACCTTGCAACTCACGCCCTCCATCGCTTCGAGTGCCCGCAGAAATGAGTTAGCGGGAGATACTTTCAGCGTTCGCGACTGTAAACTGACCTCGATGCGCTCGGCATGATCCACTACGTTGAGCGACAGTGTGCAGGTGCCGGGGTGCGCGTTGACCAGGTCGTTGATTTTCGCTACCAGTTGCGCGTTCAGTGAGTCGATGGTGAGCGATACGCGGAGTTCCTTGCAGAATTTTTCGCGCATATCGTTCAGCAGGCGAATACTGGCGGGCTTAAACTCCAGTTGCTCAGACCCCCATTTGTTTTGGGTTTTGCCCGTAATGTGCAAGAAACGGCCTATCTCAATGTACTGCACCAATCGAACGTAGTCATCGCCAAAAAGGGCCATTTCGAGGGATGAATTGTAATCTTCGACTTTGAAAATGCAAAATGGATTCCCGCTTTTAGTTACCCGCATTTGTACGGCCGATACAATACAGCCAACCTTAATTTCGGGTTGTTTTGTCTCGAAAATATTGGCCAGCGTACAGTTACAGAACCCGTCCATTTCGAGTTTGAACTCATCGAGCGGGTGGCCGGTAATGTAAAAGCCGACGACGTCTTTCTCAAATTTAAGTTTTTCAATCTGGTTCCATTCCGTCACAATTGGCGGTTTGGGTCGGGCAATCATCGGCTCGCCATTCATCATGGCCCCAAACAGCGATTGTTGAGCGGCTGCTTTCTCGGCGTGGTAATTGTTGGCGAAGCGAATTATTTTGTCCAGAAATGGTGAGGTATCACCGTCGGCCATCTCAAAATATTGCGCCCGGTGGTACTCGTCGATGCTATCGAAAGCCCCGGCATAAGCCAGTGATTCCCACGTTTTCTTGTTCACCGTTCGCAGGTTGACCCGAATGGCAAAATCGAATATGTCTTTGAAAGGTCCACCCGCTTTCCGTTCCTCAATAACGGCTTCAACGGCTGCGTCGCCCGCGCCTTTAATACCCCCTAACCCAAAGCGGATCTCCCCTTTTTTATTGACGCCAAAGAACCGTTCCGACTCGTTTACATCAGGGCCAAGTACCGGAATATTTATATTCTTACATTCTTCCATGAAGAACGTAATCTTGTCAATTGTGCCGAGGCAACTTGTCAAAACCGCTGCCATATACTCAGGACGGTAATGAGCTTTGAGGTAGGCCGTCTGGTAAGCAACGAAGGCATAACAGGTCGAGTGCGATTTGTTGAAGGCGTAGGAGGCAAAGGCTTCCCAGTCGGTCCAGACTTTTTCGCAGACTTTCAGCGGGAGTTTATTGGCCGTACAACCGTCCATAAACTTGCCTTTCATCTTGTCGAGCGTGGCTTTGTCTTTCTTTCCCATCGCCTTCCGCAGTACGTCGGCGTCGCCCTTAGTGAAGTTGCCGAGCTTTTGCGACAGCAGCATCAACTGCTCCTGATAAACCGTAATGCCATAGGTATCAGCTAAGTACTCCTCCATTTCGGGTAGGTCGTACTTGACTTCTTCGCGGCCGTGCTTGCGGTTAATGTAATTGGGAATGTAGGCAATCGGACCCGGACGGTAAAGGGCATTCATAGCAATGAGGTCACCGAAGCGGTCGGGCTTCAGGTCTTTCATGTGCTTTTTCATGCCATCGGATTCAAACTGAAAAACGGCGTTGGTTTCACCCCGCTGGAAAAGCTTGTAGGTTTCCTCGTCGTCTAATGGAATATCGTCAATCCCGGTTTCCACACCATTAACGAAAAATCCGCCGTGATTTTGCCTGATGAGCCGCAGGCATTCTTTAATAATGGTAAGATTTCGTAACCCCAAAAAATCCATTTTTATGACGCCCGCATCCTCAATAACTTTCCCCTCATATTGCGTAATAATCAGGTTCGTATCTTTTGAGGTTGACACCGGAACAATGTCCGATAAATCGCTGGGGGCGATGATGATTCCGGCAGCATGAAGTCCCGTATTACGTACCGTTCCTTCCAGTTTGCGGGCCTGCTTAAGCACCGCCGATACCTTTTCGTAATCGACAATCCGCATGGCCTGAGCGGCACTCTTGTCGCCCGATTCAAGTGCCCGCATTCGTTTCACGTTGTCAAGTTCTTCGGGCTGAACGACGCTTGCCAAACCACCCGGCCCATCGAGTGGGTCCTCAAAAATACGTTTGAGGGTCATGTTATACGTCGGCTTGTCGGGCACGAGTTTCACAATGGCGTTGGCATCCTGAAGGGGCAAATCCATCACCCGCGCTACGTCTTTAATCGACGATTTAGACGCCATCGTACCGTACGTGACAATCTGCGCAACCTGTTGCTTTCCATATTTCTGAACCACATAATCGATCACTTTCTGACGGCCTTCGTCGTCAAAATCTGTGTCAATATCGGGCATTGATTTCCGGTCGGGGTTCAGAAATCGCTCGAACAGCAGGTCGTATTTGATGGGGTCGATGTTGGTAATGCCCGTGCAATACGCCACCGCGCTGCCCGCTGCCGAACCACGTCCGGGACCGATCATAACGCCCAGATCGCGTCCGGCTTGGATGAAATCAGCTACGATAAGAAAGTACCCGGCGAATCCCATCGTTTTGATGGTAAACAGCTCAAAGTCAAGTCGTTCCTGAATGTGCGGTAGAATGTCGACGTATCGTTCTTTCGCGCCCGTATAGGTGAGGTGGCGCAGATATTCCCACTGGTTCAGAACGTCATCCGTATGCTGCTGAAACTCCTTAGGAATCGGGAAGTTGGGCAGCATAATGTCACGTTTCAATTTCAGCGTTTCCACCTTCCCGACAATCTCGTTGGTGTTGTCGATGGCTTCGGGCAGGTCTTTGAACAGCGTTGTCATCTCCTGCGTGTTCTTGAAATAGAACTGGTCGCTGAAGAACGCAAAGCGCGTGTTTTTGGGCATTACATCATCATCGCTAAAATCCTTCATCGACGGTGTGCTTTGCTTCTCGTTGGTGTTCACGCACAGCAGAATATCGTGCGCCACCCAGTCGTCCTGATCGACGTAGTGCGAATCGTTGGACGCGATAATCTTGACGTTATATTTCCGGGCAAACTTGATCAAAACCTCGTTGGCTTTGATCTGATCGGGAATTTCATGGCGTTGCAGTTCGACGTAATAATCCTCGCCGAAGCGGTCGAGCCACCATTTGAATTCGATTTCGCCCGCTTCCTCGCCTTTTTTCAGAATCGTTTTCGG
>JANPJE010000007.1:0-5411 GCA_031425355.1 Spirosoma sp.
ATGTCTTCCAGCACCTGATGCGTAGCCCCGTCTTCGCCCAGCGTCAGCCCGGCGTGCGATACGCAGATTTTGACGTTCTTGTTCGAGTAAGCCACGGACTGCCGAATCTGGTCGTACACCCGGCTGGAACCAAAATTGGCAAACGTAGTGGCATAAGGAATCAAACCACTCAGCGTCAGGCCAGCCGCTACGCCAATCATGTTGGCTTCGGCGATACCGCACTGAATGAACCGCTCGGGATTTTCTTTAATGAACGTATCGAGTTTAAGCGAAGCAACCAGATCGGCGCATAACGCCACCACATCAGGATTTTTTCGGCCCAGTTCGGCCATGCCTTCGCCAAAACCCGACCGGGTGTCTTTCTTTTCGGTAAATGTGTAGGTTTTCATGCTGCGTCGGGGTTAATAATCGCCGAGGGATTCGTCCAGTTGCGCCAGTGCTGCGGTTAACTGTTCATTGTTGGGTGCTGTTCCGTGCCACTTGTGGGTGTGCATCATAAAATCGACGCCCTGCCCCATTTCCGTTTTCGTAATGATGCAGATTGGCGTTCCCTTCCCCGACGCCTGTTTTGCTTTTTTCAGCGTTGCTGCTACGTCGCTCAGGTCGTTACCGTCCATGTGCAATACCGTCCAGCCAAACGCTTCGTACTTTTTACCCAAATCCCGGTTGTTCAGTACAACATCCGTCGGCCCGTCGATCTGCTGCCCGTTGAAGTCGATAAACGCAATCAGGTTATCGAGCTTGCGGTGCGGAATAAACGAGGCTGCTTCCCAGATTTGCCCTTCCTGCTGTTCGCCATCGCCCATCAGGCAATAGACCAGGTGCGAATCGTTGTGTAGCTTTTTACCGTAAGCGGCTCCGGCAGCCGCCGAAAGCCCCTGCCCCAGCGACCCGGAAGCAATGCGAATGCCCGGCAGATGCTCAGCCGTGGCCGGGTGCCCCTGCAGGCGGGAATTCAATTTGCGGAACGTAACGAGTTCCGAAACCGGGAAATACCCCCGGCGCGCCAGAACCGAATACAGCACCGGCGAAATGTGCCCGTTGGACAGAAAAAACATGTCTTCGCCCGAACCGCTCATGTCGAATACGACCGAACCCTGCTCATCCGTTTTCAGGTTCATTGCCTCAAAATACAGACTGACCAGCAGGTCCGTACAACCCAGCGAGCCGCCCGGATGCCCGGATGCTACGCCGTGCACCATCCGCACAATATCCCGGCGCACCTGCGAGGCTACTTTTTCTAACTCAGTCGTTTTCATGCGGCAACGAGTTGATTGACTTTTTTATGATTGCTTAAAAATTTCATGAGGTGGAGGAGCCGGGGTTAGATGTATTGATTAATAATGCTTTCGAGCCACTCCTGCTTGCCACTACGTTGTTGTGGTTCACCATTTTCGAACGTGTAGTTCCGCAAGTCTTCCAGCGTCAGAGTACCGGCCTCGAAGGCTTTTCCCTGACCATTATCGAAGGAAGCATACCGTTCCTGACGGAATTTGAGGTAGTCCGAGTCCCGTAAAATAGCGTCGGCCACGATGAACGAACGGGCGAAGGCGTCCATGCCACTAATATGCGCGACGAACAAGTCTTCCAGGTCGGTCGAGTTCCGGCGCACTTTCGCATCGAAGTTGATGCCACCGGGCTTGATACCACCGGCCTGATGAATCACCAGCGCGGCTTCAATCAGTTCGTACAGATTAATCGGAAACTGATCGGTATCCCAGCCATTCTGGTTATCGCCCCGGTTGGCGTCGATGCTACCCAGCATCCCGGCATCAGCCGCAACCTGCAATTCATGATCAAACGTGTGACCCGCCAGCGTCGCGTGGTTGACTTCGATGTTCAACTGAAAATCCTTATCCAGACCGTACTGACGCAGGAAGCCAATAACCGTAGCCGCATCGTAATCGTACTGATGTTTAGTAGGTTCCATCGGTTTGGGTTCGATGAAAAACGTCCCTTTGAAACCCTGCTTTCGGGCGTAATCCTTAGCCATGGTCAGGAATTTGGCTAAGTGTTCGACTTCGCGCTTCATGTTGGTGTTCAGCAGCGACATATACCCTTCGCGGCCTCCCCAGAACACGTAGTTTTCGCCCCCCAGCGCAATGGTCGCATCGATGGCGTTTTTCACCTGCGTACCTGCGTAAGCCAGCACTGCGAAATCCGGATTGGTCGATGCCCCGTTCATGTAGCGCGGGTTCGAAAAAACGTTGGCCGTACCCCAGAGCAGCTTCACGCCACTTGCCTGCTGTTTCTGCTTTCCGTAGTCAACAATCTTCTGTAACCGACCTTCGTACTCACTGGCCGATGCCCCTTCATCGACCAGATCGATGTCGTGGAAACAGTAGTAGGGCGCACCAATTTTGGTGATGAATTCAAAAGCCGCATCCATCTTCAACCGGGCACGTACATTGGCATCGTTATCCTGATCCCAGGCGAACTGGCGGGAACCGGGGCCGAAAGGATCGCCACCGGTTCCGCAGAAGGTGTGCCAGTAACTGATAGAAAAGCGCAACTGCTCACGCAGGGTTTTCCCGCCGAGAACCAGATCGGGGTTGTACCATTTGAACGCTAACGGATTTTTGGATTTAGGGCCTTCGTAGCCAATACTACCAATCCCTTTAAAGAATTCCTGATCGCCTAATGTGATCGTCGACATAATCTGGTAAGTGTTTTTGTTAGGTTATGCGTTAGTTAATTCGGTTGTCTCTAAATGAAAATGCTAAACACAAGGGCAATCTGATAAGCGGCCTGAAGTGTGGGTGAGGGTTTGCCCAAACCAACCCGTTCCAGTGAGATAAAGGCTTCCTTGAACGTGTTATACAAACCCACGTCGATATACCCACCAATTAATGATTTGCGGGCACATTGCCAATGGGAGGCATTTACAGTGTAAAAGGACGATTAACCCCTCATAATATTTTTTATTAGTGTAAAAATGACACTAATTTATTAAGCGTCAAATAGACACACAAAAAAATTTCAAAAAAGTTGAGTAATTGGGTCTTTATGAAACACAAAACGGGCAATACAGGAAGTTCAGGGTTGTAACCTGATTATGAAGGGATGAAATTTAAAAAGGAGTCAGCATTCTGCTGGTACTTAGCCATATCAACTCGATAATAGTAGGCTCCGCGCTTTGAAAAACCTTTCTGTTTTTCATCTAATTTGATCAGAAGATTCGTTGAGAGAATTTTCCGGCTGAAGTTGCGCTTATCGAAGTCTGTATTGTAAATCGCGTCGTAAAGCTTTTTTAACTGCGGTATGGTGAATTTCTCCGGCAACAGCTCAAAGCCAATGGGGTGCTGGGACGCTTTATAGCGAAGCCGTTTTATAGCCAGCTCGACCATGTCGCCGTGATCGAAAAGTAAGGGGGGTAAGTCGTAAATTGAGAACCAGCGCGCCTGAAACGTCTCCGAAATTTTTGACTCATAATCCGCCACTTTGACTAATGAGAAATAAGCGACAGATATAGTGCGGACAATCGGGTCACGGTGTGGATCGCCAAAGGCAAACAATTGTTCGAGGTACACATTGGTCAGGCCGGTAAGTTCAAACAGGATGCGGGCTGCGGCTTGTTCGAGGCCTTCATTGGGTTGTAACCATCCCCCCATCAGCGACCAGGTTTTTTCTTCTACCCCCCGTTTAACCAACAGAACTTTTAAGCTTTCGCCATCGAAGCCAAAAATGATGGAATCAAGTGCCAGTAAGTAAGGACGCTGCTGTTTATATTGATCTAACATTGACGATTGACATGCCTGGTTTTATAAAGGTCGAAAGTAAAATATAACCTTAACTAAAACTAAACAGCCAATCTTTTCAGATTACTTTCAATACCAATTATACAAACAATCCACTTTAAGTGACCTCCTCCCGTCAAAATGGATTGTTCTAAAGTAGTAGATATTAACGTACTGTACTGCTCAGTTTCCTTCGGGCCAAAAAATAGCTTGATAACCCCTGGTCAAGCTTCTGGTATAGGTTGCCTCGCATTTTCGCTACGTCACTTACCTGTTTATATCCGTACAGGCTCCCGGCCTACGCAAACGACCGTTTTCGACAAACACAAGGGTAGTCAATGCTACTCTTGGGAAACTTAATTTGCTATTAATGAATTGACTACTAAAAATCGTCAAAAAGCTTATCTCCCACTCGGTCAAGGTTTAGAAAAACGGCCATTTCAACTTAGGGCAAGGTATGCGGTTCGGCTATCGTTCCCCTGCTTGTTTCAGTCGTATACCTACGCAGACTACCCGACTACCGCATACGTTTATGAGTGAGACAAGTAGGATTTTCATAAACCAAACTCTTTTGGCCGGTATACGTATTACCCGACAAACGCAACATCTACGTTAATAATCAGTTGAACCAATCATGAAGACTAAAATTCTGCTGTTCATTGCCGGGGCCTTGCTGGCCCTGCCTTCCTGTGGCCAGACTACATCTGATAACTCAACGGCTTCCGGGCAGACAAGTCCTGTAGAAACTAAAGAGCCAAACTCAGATTATAAACCGGCCTTCTCCGGGCAAACCCGGATCGCCGGCGTCAAGTCCGCCACCAACTACGAAGGTAAAATCCTAACCGAAACCCTTAAATTCCCCTGGGGGATCACCAGCCTGCCTGATGGCCGACTGCTCATTACCGAGCGGGAAGGAACGATGCGCATCGTCACCCGCGAGGGGAAGGTCGGCGAAGCGATCACCGGGCTTCCGAAGGTAAATCCATCCGGGCAGGGAGGCCTGCTGGGCATTCGGACGGATCCCGCTTTTGCCACCAACCGGGTGGTCTACTGGGTGTTTTCCGAACCAGGCCCTGAGGGAAACCTGACGGCGGTTGCCAAAGGCAAATTGTCAACCGACGAAAAAAAGATGGAGGGTGCAACGGTTATCTATCGGGCCACGCCCGCCTACAAAGGGAATCTGCATTATGGCGGACGGATTTTGGTTGATCAACAGGGTAATCTGCTGATCAGCACGGGAGAGCGGTCGGATTTGGTCACCCGGCCACAATCCCAGTCGCTCAATTCAGGCCTGGGGAAAGTGATTCGCCTGACCAAAGAAGGTAAGCCCGCTGCGGGTAATCCATTCGCCGGACAGGCGGGCGCCCGACCAGAATTGTATTCCTACGGCCACCGGAACGTACAAAGTCTGGCCATCGACCCGGTAACGGGTGATTTGTGGGAAGCGGAATTCGGACCAAGAGGGGGGGATGAGCTAAACCAGATCAAACCCGGTAAGAATTATGGCTGGCCAACCATTACGTATGGGATCGAATACAGTGGCAAAAAGGTGGGCGAGGCCATTCAGCAAAAAGCAGGTCTTGAACAACCGGTTTATTACTGGGACCCGGTCATTTCGCCCAGTGGGATGACCTTCTACAGCAGCGACCGGATTCCTGAATGGAGCAACAACCT
>JANPJE010000008.1:0-23165 GCA_031425355.1 Spirosoma sp.
GAGGGCACCGATTACGCCAACGCGGGGGGTACGTATCCGAATATGTTCTGTGCTCACCCGCCGTTTCAGATCGACGGTAATTTTGGTGGTATTTCGGGCATGGGCGAGATGCTGCTACAGAGCCAGTTGAGCGAATTGTGGTTGCTTCCCGCCCTGCCCGATAGCTGGAGCCACGGGCAGGTGAAGGGCTTGCGGGCGAGGGGTGGTTTCGAGATTATGTCGATGGACTGGGCCGATGGAAAAATCAGCAAACTCGTCATCCGTTCGACCATTGGCGGTAACTGCCGCATCCGTGTTCCCCATGCACTGAAAGTCACAGGCAACGTATCGCTGAAACCGGCCACGGGCGTCAACCCGAATGCACTCTATCCGGGCGAAGCTGTCCAATCGTTTCGGGCCACGCAGGTGTACGATTTCCCAACAAAAGCGGGGGGTGTTTATACGTTGCTGAAGTAGAGGCAACCCCACCCCGGCCCCTCCCCTAAAAAAAGGGGAGGGGAGCAGGCTCGGTATTTCTATGGCAATAGCAGCCCAACTTGAATCAAGGGGTTAGGAGCAGTCCCAGATTTTCTATTTCTCGTAGTTAGAGTAGTGAAAATCAGGACTTTTTTAGTCTCTCCCCTTTTTTAGGGGAGGGGTTGGGGTGGGGTGAACCGTCAACCCTTCCCTGGAAAATTGATCTGGAAGAAAGTCCCTGCTCCGGTTTCGCTCTTCACCGTTAACGTAGCACCGATCAGGTCCGTTAACCGCTTCACAATATACAAACCGATGCCCTCGCCCGATGTGCTGGCGTTAGATAGGCGGGCATCGACCTCATCCGGATCGGCAGACTGGTCTTTCAGAGATTTCAGCAAAGGCTCCGGAAGCCCCGGTCCTGTGTCTTCGATGCTCAGATACCAGCCGCTGCCGGTTTCGTCATAATCCCAGGTAATCGTGACGCCACCCGCTTGCGTGTACCCCAGTGCATTCAGGACCAGGTTCTGGGCAATCCGCTGCACCTTCACCGCATCCCCGTCAACCGGGAGTTGCTGCGGACCATCGGCCCGTATCCATAAGCCGCGTTCATCAGCCAACAGCCTGAGGCTTTCCCTGAGTTCATTCAGAACACTGGCCGCATCGAAAGGGGCATTCACAACCTTTTCCTGTCCCGACTCCAGTCGCGAATAGTCGAGTAGCTGAGTTAGTAGCTGAGTCACCTGCCGTAGATTTCGCTGGAGCATCGACAGCATCTGGGCGCGTTCTTCTTCGGTGTCCATGTGGTCTAACAGCGTAGCTGCACCCTGAATAATGCCGAAGCTGCCGCGCAGATCATGCGTCGTTAATCGCAGAAACTCACCGCGCTGGAGGATCTGCCGGCGAACCTGATCCAGATCCTGAAGGGTGCTTGCCGACTGGCTCAACTCATCCAGTAACTGGTTTTGCTGTTGTTCAGCTTCCTTCAGCGCGGTTATATCCATACCCGTCAGCACGACGCCGTCGTCCTGTTTGGTAATCGAAAGGCCCAGCCATTTTTCAGATACATCCGGTTGACCGAGTAGTTCACCAAGCTGCTTTTCTTCGTAATGAGGCTCACCTGAATTGACAATATGACTGAGCCGGTCTACCGTATGGTCATGCCATAAAACAGATGTTAACTGCGAAACTGGCTGACCCAGCAACTCATGAAGGGATTTCCCCGTTAGCTGGGCAAATTTATGATTACAAACCACTAATCGAAAATCGACTACTTCGTCCTGCTTGTTCCGAACCGCTTTAAGAAACCCAACCGATGCCGGCGAACTATCCAGCACGACTTGCAAACTCTCAGCCGTCAGGCGCATTCGTTCCTGCGCATTTTTCCGGTCGGTAATGTTCAGAGCCGTCATAACCACCCCATTCATATCAATCTGGCGAGTGATGGAAAATGCGTAGTGCCCCGGTTTTATCTGATCCAGATACAGCTCATGGTAGGCGGGCCGACCAGTAGCATACACCTGAATACTCAGGTCGAGCAGACCCGTGTCGCTCATCCACGGATGAACATCCAATAGTCGTTTGTTCAGCAGGCTTTCCGATTTATTGGTTAATTCCAGCGAGGGTTTGTTGAATGCACTTATGATAAAGTCGACGGGTTTCCCTGCCGGATCGAGTACTACTTCCAGCAGTTTGATAGCCGCCGGTACGCCGTTGAGCACACTTTGCAGCTTGTCGGCTGTTTGGACCAGCTCCTGATTGCTTTGTTCGAGGTTCGCATTGGCATGAACTAATTGTTCAGTACGTATCTGTACGCGATGATCCAGTTCCTGGGTCTGGATTTTCTGGATGTGCATCTCGGCGCAGGAGCCAACAAAGCCGTTGAATTCCCCGTCTGCATCGGTGGTAGGCTTGGCGTGTTCGAGCATCCAGCGATACTGGCCGTCGCTCTGCATCAGGCGATACTCGGCCTGATAGGCATGGCGTTCCGCAAAATTAGCGTTGTAAATGGCCAGATAAGCGTCCCGGTCGTCGGGGTGAATTTTTTGTGTCCAGCCCTGATTTAGTTCATCCGCCAGCGACCGTCCCGTGAAGTCTAACCAGGCTTTGTTGAGAAATATGTACTGACCGTTAGCACCTGAAACCCAGATCAGTGATGGCGAGTTGTCGATCAGGTTGCGGAACCACACTTCCCGCTCGGTAAGCAACCGCTGCGCCTGCCGGTCTTCCGTAATATTTTCAATGGCCAGCAGGATCGATTCCTGCCGTTGACGCTGCGTTACCCGGCGGGCGTTGAGCCGCATGACGCGTTCGCCGATTGTGGGGAAAAAATGAGTTACCTCAAATCCCTGAACGAACGGTTTGCGCTCAAGTACATCCTCCAGTAAGGTGCGTAATTGGGGAATGTTCCACTGGTTATTGCCTAATTCGTAAATCCACCGACCAATGGTGTCGCTCTCCTCCACCTGAAACAGATCATAAAACGCCTGGTTTGCGCTTTTCACGCGCAGGTCTTTATCCAACCCCAACGTGGCTTCGCGGATAGTGCCAAAAATAGCCTCAGAAAATTCGTAGGACTCGGAGAGCTGATCGTTTCGTAGCTGCAACTCCTGGTTGATGGTCAGCAGTTCTTCATTCGTGGACTCGATTTCTTCTTTACTCGTTTCCAGTTCTTCGTTGATACTTTGCAGTTCTTCGTTGCTGCTGACAATCTCCTCATTGGCCGATTGCAGCTCCTCATTGGATGCTTCCTGCTCTTCAACAATGGAGTGCATGTCTTCCCGCAGCGTTGCCAGTTCGTCTTCCAGCAGTTTGATTCGGCTGTTGCGGGCGGCCATAGTACCGGTTTCGGCGGTTGTCACCGGAATAATTTCTTCAAAAATGACGAGGAAAAGTTGCTGATCGTTGCCGACTTTGATGGGTGTCGCTTCAATGGCGACCAGATGCTGTTTGCCGTCAACGACGATTTCCAGGTTGGATTTACGGGTCGGCTGCCCCGACTTCCGGGCTTTATGTACGGCATTGCGAAGCTCGAACGATAGCGACGGACGCGCCATTTTCAGTAAATTCAGGCTTGCCTTGCCCGGTGATGGCTCCAGATACAGACTGATGCCCCCCCGAAACTGAAGAATCTCCAAATCCTGATCCACAACCACCGAAGCCGGTACGTACCGGCTGAGCAGGAGTGCGTCCACAAGTTTTTCCAGTTCATTGCCCGTACCTGGTTTTGAGTTGGCACCAGAAGCGGCAAAGTCATTGTGCCGCGCTGGATCGAATCGTCGGGAGTTCATACGTTCAGTAGATTTGTCAAAAGCAATTCGGCTGATAACATCATTTTTGCGGGCATAAATCTTGTACGTTTTCTCGACGGACGTAAACAGCGCGGCCGACGTACTGACGCTTTCGGATTTTCCCAGCAGCAAATAGCCGCCGGGGTTCAGCGCGTAGTGAAAACTGGCGAGTGCTTTGCGCTGGAGCGACGTATCTAAATAAATCAGCAGGTTGCGGCAGCTAATAAAATCCAGCCGTGAAAAAGGCGGGTCGCTCAGCAGGTTGTGCGGGGCAAAAACACATAGATCACGAATCGTTTTGGTGATGCGGTATTGGTCATCGACTTTGTTGAAAAACCGTTTCAGTCGCTGGGGCGATACATCGGCCAGTTCAGACAGGGTGTAGTTGCCCAGTCGGGCTTTGGCGATGGCCAGTTCGCTCAGGTCCGTGGCGAAAATATGAATGGGTATGCCCGATACGGTATCGCCGAGCGTTTCCAGCAGCAGCATGGCCAGTGAATACGCTTCCTGACCCGTTGAGCAGGCCGGTATCCAGATGCGCAGCGGTTCGCGAAGGGCTTTGGCTTTAACTAATTTCGGAAACAGCGATTTCTTAACGTACTCCATTGTTTCGGCATCCCGAAAGAACGTAGTGACGTTGATCAGCAGATCGCTGTACAGTACGTTTGCTTCGCTGGGGTTCTCTTTCAGGTACTGCGCATATTCACCGAGGGTTTCCAGTTTGTAGAGCAGCATTCGCCGGATAATCCGCCGACGGATCGTTGTCATCTTATAATGGCTGAAATCGACGCCAACGGCTTTTTTGACAATCTGGATGATGGCACTCAGGTCTTCGTTGTTGCCATCGTCTTCTTCGTGCTCCAGTTCGGCAATGGCCGTCTGCCGAAAGACTTCGGCCTTCTCGCTCAGCCGCTCAATTTCTTTGGCAATCCCGGCGGGCGATAAAACCATATCCACAACGCCCTCGGCAATAGCAGATTTAGGCATACTGTGGTACTTGGCCGAATCATCCTGCACAAACGTGATGCCACCCGCTACCTTAATCGTTTTCAGGCCCAGCGTACCATCGTTGGCCATGCCCGACAGCACAACGCCAATGGCACCATCTTTCTGGCGTTCGGCCAGCGAGATAAAGAACTGGTCGATGGGCATGTGCAGATAGGGCCGGGTCTGGCGCGGCATCAGCATAAGCACCCCGTCTACGCTTTCCATATCCTTGCCGGGCGGAATGATATACACGTGGTTGGCCTGAATCGTAAGCTCGTGCTGGGCTTCGATCACGGGCATGGCCGTTTGCCGACCCAGGATGGTGGCAAGCTGGCTTTCGTAGGTTGGGTTAAGGTGCTGAATATACACAAACGCCATCCCGGTTGTAGGCGACAAATTCTGGAATAATTCAGATACGGCTTCGAGTCCTCCTGCCGATGCTCCGATGGCAACAATAGGGATAGCTACTTTTTTAGGTTGAGTAGCACCAGACGAAATGGCTTTCTTTCCCATTTATGGATCGGTGTAAAATAAACTTAGTGAAGTGTTATGAGTTTAGTCGATAAATCTTGTCGAAGATAACGGCTTTTAGTCATCATATACAGGAAGATATAATCTTGGTCAATAGTTGAAAACGTATGGCAAAGCGTGATATCGTTGTTATTGGCGCATCAGCGGGCGGGGTAACAGCCCTGCGTGAGTTAGTTGAATCGCTCCCGGCTGATTTCCAGGCCTCTATTTTTATTGTTCAGCATCTGTCCCCATCCACCCCCAGCATTCTCCCCCATATTCTCAGCCGGGCGGGTGTTCTGAAAGCGGTGCACCCGAAGGATGGCGATCCGATTGTGAGTGGGCAAATTTACGTATCCCCGCCGGATCATCATATGCTGCTTGAAAATGATCGTATTC
The DNA here is from genome assembly GCA_031425355.1 of Spirosoma sp. Lineage (GTDB taxonomy): Bacteria > Bacteroidota > Bacteroidia > Cytophagales > Spirosomataceae > Spirosoma. The sequence goes on from JANPJE010000008.1 coordinate 5,640, forward strand.
TTATAAAAAAAGGGCCGAAGGAAAATCGGTTTCGACCATCCATCGACGCCCTGTTCCGGTCGGCAGCGTATCAGTATGGAGCGCGGGCTATTGGTGTTGTGCTAACGGGGCTGCTCAATGATGGTACGTCGGGTATGTGGTCAATTAAACGAATGGGCGGGCTTGGCGTTGTTCAGCAGCCGGAAGACGCCGAATACCCAAGTATGCCAACCAGCGTATTGGAGTACGTAGCGGTCGATTACATAACACCCCTGAACGAGATTGCTTCCCTGATTTATGCTTTAACCCAGCAAAATGCACCCTCAAGCCCTGAACTGACAATGGATGAAATAGACCGGTTTAAACTGGAAATTAGCATTGCAGCTCAGAGCGACGCTTTCGAGAGTGGTGTTCTGGAGATGGGTAACTTGTCGCCCATAGCCTGCCCCGATTGCAGTGGCGTACTGGTTCGCTTTGAAGAAGGTCGGCTGATTCGATACCGCTGTCATACCGGACACGCCTACACGGCCAGTGCATTGCTGTCGGAAGTGAGCAAAGCGGTAGAAGATTCAATGTGGAAAACGCTGCGTGGCCTGGAAGAAACCATCATGCTGCTCGAACAGACCAGCAAACAATTTGCGGAGGCCGACAATACGGCCGTTGCTGAACGGTTTTCGGAAAAAGCCCGCACAACACGAGAGCTGGCTCAGTCGGTTCGCAAATTGACCTACGAGCAGGAGAAATTCAGTGAAGAAAGTTTAACGGAAAAAACCGAAAATGACGTAGCCTGACCAGAAAATTCCACTCGATAAGAAGTGTTCACTTTGTTGACTACAGTACTCCTGTTTTTGCCATATCACCACCCAAATACCCGTTCAACTCTATGATGACTACACATACCTTAATTGACGCAATCGAAGCTGAAATATGGGTTGTTAACAAATGGAGGATAAAATTTATACTCTCGGAGAAGCAACTTCACTTAATACGGAAATCATCGGGGGCAACGGATTGGTACGAAAATGAGTCCATTAAGTCCATCTGGATGGATAAACTGACGGACTGTTTTCAGACTATCCTGGAATTTCACCAGACGTTTGGTCAACTGCCCCAATCCGGGGATCGGCTGACCGACGAAGATTTAGGCCTGCTGATTCAGGAGCGGTCCATTGATGGAAAGTTGAAAACGATTACGTATATTCTTTCCATTTGACAGACCTCACTTTTTGCTGACAAACCTGTTTCCCTTCACGTAGTAGCGATACGGCAGATCGGCTCCGTGCGTGAGGCCAATACGTGTGGTCGTAACCATCTCGAAATCCTGACGCACCGGCCCGCGAATGTAGATACTGCCCGTTGTCAGCGAGGATGCATTATGGGCCTGTCGGCTGATTCCCAGTGCAATTGTCAGTTTGCCGGGACCATTGGCCAGGTTGCGGAAGCCGTCGGCAGTGCCGGGGTCGATGGTGTTGTTGCGGTATCGTTCAAAGCCGGTTTTGAAGGCTTCATTCCGTCGAAGGCCCATCAACTCAACGCCTTCCGTTGGTTCGAGGGCGCGAATCAGGACGGCTTCGCCCACGCCCTCCGGTCCCGCCACTACGTTGATGCAGTTGTAGTGGTTATAAATCTGATAGACGTACAGCGTTCCGGCGGGTCCGAACATGGCCGCATTACGTGTCGTTTGCCGTCTGTAGGCATGGCAGGCCGGATCGCCGGTGAGGTAGCCTTCCGTTTCCACAATAATTCCCGCCGTTACGCCCTCCTCCGTTTGGTGGACCAGTTCGCAGCCGAGCAGTCGTTGAGCCAGCGTCAGCGTATCGTGTGATTGGTAGAAATCGAGGGAAAGTTTAGGCATGTGCTAAAGCGCAAAATTCACTTAATCAACTATACAATCGTATAAATTCATCGAAGAGCATGATTCGCCGAAATCCTTTTCGCCGGGCTGCCTCAACAATCGGTTTGTCGCGGGTTACTAAAATAGAATCGTTCTGTATCGCCAACGCTAAGTAACTAATATCTTTCGGGTCCGTATCACGAATAAGACGGTTTGCCCTTTCAATGCTCTCATTATCAATTAGATAACCCGGAATAACAGTTATAGCTGAGAAAACAAAATGAGCGTACTGAACATGTGAAAGCCAGTCCAGTTTCGACTTTTGGATAATAACACTACTATATTTGTCAATCTCAATCAGTGCAAAATCGGGAGTCATTACATCCAGTGTTTCCAAAATCACCTTATGGAAAGACCGACCACCGATTAGAATAGCCATTAAAATATTGGCATCGAAAACGAAGCGCATTAGTCTGTAAATGATTTATAACGATGCTTCTCCTGCTCCCAGGCTTGCTGACGGGCAGTTTGCCATTGTGGATCGTTCACTAACTCATCGAAGTAAGTTAAGTCAGCCAACGTTTCCTGAGCGGCTGCCTTGAGTTTGAGTTTCGTGGCCGCATCGTTTAAAAACGCGCTGACTTTATCGGCTCCCAACACGTCAATAATCTCTGGTTCAATAGTTACCGTAAATTCCATAGCCTATGCCGTTGTGGATTAATTCGTTAACAAGAAACGTCTAAATCACATTCATCGTTTGCTCTTTGATCTTTTCCAGTTCATCTTTCATCTGCACCACAAACCGCTGAATGGATGCATCGTTAGCTTTGGAGCCGATGGTGTTGATTTCGCGACCGATCTCCTGCGAGATGAAATTCAGTTTTTTGCCGTTGGCTTCTTCCGTAGCCAGCACCTCCAGAAAGTAACTCAGGTGGTTTTTGAGCCGGACTTTCTCCTCCGAGATGTCGAACTTTTCAACGTAGTAAACCAACTCCTGCTCGAACCGATTCTGGTCAAAGGTTTCGCTCTCCAGCAGTTCACGAACCGAGTTGCGCATCCGGTCGCGCACCGCCGGAATCCGCCGGACGTCGTGCTCCTCAATGTCGGCCAGCCGGTCGGTTATAATCTGGATGTACTCCTGAAATTTGCTTTCCAGTACGGCCCCGTCCTGTTTACGAAACCCGTCGCACCGCCGAATGGCTTCCTGAACAGCCGCCTGCACCGTGGCCCAGTCCGACGCATCGGCAGTGGAATCCATTGACTCGGACAGGTACGCATTAGGCTGTTGCAGAGCCAGTTGAAGCACATCCGTGTCGGGTATGCTCATCAGCATGGTGTTGGCTGTTTCCTTAATATCACTCACGTAGGCCAGCACGAGCGGGCGGTTAATGGTTACGCCGGGCCGCACGGCACTGGTGCGGGAAAGATTCAGCGAGAGTTCAACTTTCCCCCGTTCGAGGCTCTGGGTGAGTAACGCCCGAAGTTCGATTTCTTTATCGGAGAACTGTCGGGGCATCCGGCAATAAATATCTAAGAACTTAGAATTCAAAGTTTTAACTTCTGCTGTTACCGACAGGCCACCAGCCTCTACCGTTGCATTGCCGAAGCCGGTCATTGATTTTAACATAAGATATGGTCAGGTAGTGTCAGGCATTGTCAAGAATGGTCAGGCATTGTTAATATGAGTAACAACTCCTGACAATTCCTGACAATATCTGACTATAAATTATTTAAGTGCTCCCGCTTCCAGTTCAAAGTACTCCTTGCGGCTGCGGGCTACGTCGATGGCGGTGTAAATAGCCTGTAGCATCGAGGTTTCATCGGCAAGGTCTTTCCCGGCAATATCGTAGGCCGTACCGTGGTCGGGCGAGGTTCTGACGGCGGGCATTCCGGCGGTAAAATTGACGCCTTCTTCAAACGCAATCGCTTTAAACGGAATCAGGCCCTGGTCGTGGTACATAGCCAATACCGCGTCGAATTTTTTATACGCTCGTGTGCCAAAAAAACCATCAGCCGGGTAGGGGCCAAAAACCTGTTCCCCTTTGTTGCGCCATTCGGCGATGAGCGGTTTGATAATGTCGTTTTCTTCCGTGCCAAGCAGCCCCTCTTCGCCCGCGTGCGGGTTAAGACCGAGCACCGCAATTTTGGGTTTTTCGATGCCAAAATCCTGCGTCAGCGACTGCATCATCAGCGTTAACTTCTGGGCGATGCGCTCGCGGGTAATATTCTGCCGGACGTGCCCCAGCGGTACGTGCCCCGTTACAACACCCACACGCAGCGTCTGGCTGACCAAAAACATCAGGTTGTCGGCAACGCCAAACTCCTGCGCCAGATACTCGGTATGTCCCGGAAATTTAAACTCCTCCGACTGAATATTATTCTTGTTGATCGGCGCCGTTACCAGAGCATCTATCTTGCCATCTTTGAGGTCATCGACGGCCCGCTGCAAACAGGCGAGAGCGGCCTGTCCGGCTTCGGGAGTGACATGGCCCGGCTGAATATCCTGATTCTGGTCGGGCCAGCACGTAATGACATTGGTCAGTTTATGGCTGATCTGCCCGATGGTCTGCGCCCCGTTCAGGTTCCAGTCTTTCAGGTTCATCAGGTTCCGATACCGGTTCAAAATTCGCATCGAGCCATAAATGACTGGGGTGCAAATTTTCTGTAATCGGTTGTACTGCAACGCTTTCAGAATAACCTCCGGGCCGATTCCATTGTAATCGCCGAGTGAAATGCCGATAATCAGTCGATCTTCGCGCCCGGCATATTCGGTCGGCTGATCGTTCTGAACACTGCCCTCACGGGGTTCCTGGTCGTCATATATGGATTCACGTTGTCCACCACGGCTGTCATTAGTGGATCGATTACGGTCGGGCTGGGCGTCGTCGCGCTGGCGGGCTTCATTGGGACGCTGGCCGTTTCCGGGCAGACGATTCTCGCGCTGACCCCGCTGATTGCCACCCCGCTGGTTAAGCTGGCCGGGTTGGTTAGTCACATCACCGGCTGTTCCGGGCTGGTCCCTCCGGTTATTACGACCATTTTGCTGTCGATTGTTCCGTTGGTTTTGCCCACCTTCCTGTGGTTCGCCGTTGCGTGGTTCGCCACTGCGTGGTTCGCCACTGCGATTGCGGTCGTTGCGGGACTCGCGTCGCGATGTTCCCTGCCGGTCGCCTACGGATTGATTACCAGTCTGTTGGGGTGGTGTTGGTTCAGTTTCGCCCGTGGGCGTCTGGCCTGGGCGAATGTCTGGTGTTGACGCATCGTTCGGCGTAGTACGTTCTGAGTTCGATTCGTCAGGTTGGCGTTGTTCCATGCACTTTTTGTAGTTTCGCCAAAAATTAAATAGTGGAAAGTGTAGCGTGACGAGTGAAAAATAGCTTGCATGAAGCAATTTATTCTTCACTTTTCATGTCAAATACTTCATTGATACGTCGCAAGTTACGAAAACCATACGGATGTCCCAGAATCAACCTTCTATTCTCATTGCCGACGAAATGCACCCGTCGCTGTTTGCCATGCTCGATCAGGCAGGCTTTTCGTATACATACGAGCCAAAAATCACACGGGCAGGGCTTCTGGAGCAGCTTTCATCCTTTACCGGGCTTATCATCCGAAGTAAAACCACCGTTGATGAAGAGTTACTACAGCAAGCGTCCAGCCTGAAATTCGTTGGTCGGGCCGGAGCCGGGCTTGATTTGATTGACCTCGATGCGGCCCAACGGCGGGGCATCCGGGTGTTTCACGCGGGCGAGGGCAACCGCGATGCCGTAGGCGAACACGTAATTGGCATGTTGCTCGCACTGCTGGCCAACATTCTGAAAGCAGACCGCGAGGTGCGCCAGGGCCTCTGGAATCGGGAAGGAAACCGGGGGTATGAACTGGGTAGCCTGACAGTTGGCCTGATTGGTTACGGCAATAACGGTCGCGCAACGGCCCGCAGGCTTAGCGGATTTGGGTGCCGGGTACTGGCGTATGATAAATTCCTGACCAAATACGGCGACGCACTTGCCGAAGAAGCCACCCTCGACCGGATCAAAGCCGAAGCCGACGTATTAAGTCTGCACGTTCCGCTAACCGACGATACGCGAATGCTGATCGATGACGAATTTATTAGTCAGTTTGCCAAACCGGTTTACCTTATCAATATTGCGCGGGGCGAAATAGCGTCGCTCTCAGCGGTGGTTCGTGGGCTGGAAACCGGCAAACTTCGCGGGGCGTGTCTGGACGTACTGGAGAATGAAAAATTAGCGAAACTCACCCCCGATCAGCAGGCATCGTTCGCCTACCTCCGCCAATCGGATCGGGTCGTTCTGACGCCCCACGTAGCGGGCTGGACCCACGAAAGCTACGTGCGAATCAATGAGGTGCTGGTCAGGCAATTGGTTTCTATGGGGTTATCGTAAAATTACTACTGGTGCAGGTCGTTCCGGCTTCATTCGTCAGGCAGATCTGGCCGGTTGTCGCGCCAGCCGGAACGGTCACCCAGACATTTACGCCGTCAACCTCAAAACGGGCTGGCACCGATGCGCCATTGCCAAATCGAACCTCCCGAACAGACGTTAGGTTTTGGCCGGACAGCACGATTGTATCACCCACCTTACCCGATGCGGGCATAAACGTTACGTTCGAAATAAGCCGAAGCACCGTAAACGGGGCTGTCGTTGTTGGGTCATTGGTTACGTTTATCACCCGAAGCGGGCCGGTTTGGGCATCGGCTGGCACCAGAACCCAGCGTTCCGTATCCTCATTTTTACCCCCATCGGCAGCCGCAGTAGCCGATCCGGTGAAGAAAACCTGTGCGTTCAGCAGGAAATTGCCCCGCAATACGACACGTTCGCCGGGTCGCGCTTTGGTCGGAATAATATCAGTAACAATCGCTTTTTGAATAACCGTTAACGGCGCAGAAGCTGTACCCGCCCGGCTGGTAACCGTAACGGGGCCGCTTAGGGCAGTAGGCGGCACCCCAACAAGCAGATCGAAACCCTCGGTGCGGCTGGTGATGGGCACAACGATCCCACTTATGCTAACCGACGTGATTCTGTAAAGATTTTTACCCGAAATCGTCAGTGGTCGCCCGCCGAGTAAACGCGATGGATTTAGTGTAAGGTTGGAAGGAGGGAGATAAAAAAACAGCGTTTCGGTTGCCGTCGTGCTTCCGCCGATGCCGCTGGCGGAAACCATGACCGGCCCCGACGATGACAACGCGGGTACGGTGGCTTCGAGTTGCGCGTCGCTGAGTACGCGGAATGGAACCGATACGTTGCCAATAGTCACGGTTGTGATTTCGCGGAAATTGCGCCCCTCGACAATCAGTTTATCGCCCGCAATTCCATCCTGAGCCTGCAAATGGGTAATGAACGGCGGCTGGAAAATCTTCAGCGTATCGGTGCTGGTCGCAACCAATGATTCAAAAACGGTAACCCGTACCAAACCAGATGTTGCCGTTGCCGGAACGATCGTGCGGATTTCGGTGTCGGTTACGGTGGTCAGGCTCCTGTCGGGTGATAATCCGTTGATGCTTAAAATACCATTCGTCAGGTTTTTACCCTGAACGACCAAGGCGGCACCGGGTTTGGTTTTCAGCGGGCTGATGCTTGTAATTTGGGGCGTTCCGGCTACGATAAATGGTCGCACCAGTTCGCCCGCAATTGTCTCGACTGCCAATGCCTGAGGCCCGCGCGGCACCGTTGCCGGGACAACGATGGTCAGTTTCTGGGCGGTGCTGTCTTTAATGATCGCATCAATATTATCGAACCGAACGCGCCTGAGTTGATTCAGGTAATCGCCCGTTATCTCAATTTGTGTACCCTGAAGTCCATTTCCGGGCGTAACCGACGTAATGATCGGTGGCGGCTGCTGCACCGTTAACGGTAGCGGATCGGAGGTACCTTCCTCGGTCTGAACACGAACCTGGGTTTTGCCGGGTGCAATCCTCGGTATGGTTACCTGAATGGTTGTTTCGTCGTGGCTGCTCATGGTGGCCGCCACGGTCGATGCCGCCATGCCAAACGTTACGGTTGGTTCCGGGCCAAACTGGTAGCCACTTAGGGTAATCGTTTGGCCAACAAGGGCCTCATTAACAGACAGTTTGACTAACTCCGGCGGACTATTCTGGACACGGCAACCCGATACGCCCAGGAATACAAGAAAAATAAAAAAAAGGAATACGGCTGATTTCATAACGGCAACGGGAGAATTGCTCCGGCGCATAATCGGTAAAATTAGTCAATTTGAGTGTCTAAAAACCATTTCTTTAGAAACCCTGTTAGACGTAAAGGATGATGTATACTGAAAAATGAGTAGCCCTGGTAGCTATCTACGACGGCCGTTATTCATTATCCATTCTTCATTATTTATCCGATACGAATGAGCTACCGCAGCCTGAAAACATCAAAATTACTAACAATCTCTACACTTGGCGAACTGAAAGCCGCCGGGTACGAAACCCGCTCAATAAAACAGGAACTTCGGGAGAATCTGATCGACCGCATCAAGGAGAAAGAAGTTGTCTTTCCCGGCATCTGGGGCTACGAAGATACGGTCATTCCCGACGTGGAACGCGCCATTTTGTCCATGCACCACATTAACCTGCTGGGGCTTCGCGGACAAGCCAAAACCCGCATTGCCCGCCTGATGGTCAATCTGTTAGACGAATATATTCCGGTGGTGACGGGGTCTGAACTGAACGATGATCCGCTGCTGCCGCTCTCGCGGTTCGCGCTGGATTTGATTGCTGAGAAAGGTGATGCAACGCCCGTTTCGTGGATGCACCGCAACGACCGATATACCGAAAAACTCGCTACGCCCGACGTATCGGTTGCCGACCTTATCGGCGATGTGGACCCCATAAAAGCGGCTACGCTTAAATTGCCTTATTCGGATGAACGCACGATTCACTTCGGGCTGATTCCGCGTTCGCACCGGTGTATTTTCGTAATTAATGAGTTGCCCGATTTGCAGGCGCGTATTCAGGTGTCGCTGTTCAATATTTTGCAGGAAGGCGACATTCAGATTCGGGGTTTCAAACTCCGTCTGCCGCTCGATATTCAGTTTGTGTTCACGGCCAATCCGGAAGATTACACGAACCGGGGCAGCATTGTGACGCCCCTGAAAGACCGGATCGACTCGCAGATTGTGACTCACTACCCGAAATCCATCGAAATCGGGAAGAAGATCACGATGCAGGAAGCCATTGTGAAAACCGAGCAAAAGGGCATGGTGAAAACCAACGACCTTATTGCCGACCTCATCGAGCAAGTGGCTCTGGAAGCCCGCGAAAGTGAATATGTCGATTCAAAAAGTGGCGTATCGGCCCGGATGACCATTTCGGCTTACGAAAATCTACTTTCGTCGGCTGAACGGCGGACCTTGCTGAACGGTGAAAAAGAAACGTATGTTCGCATTGCCGACCTGTATGGCGTTGTACCGGCCATTTGTGGCAAAGTCGAACTGGTGTACGAAGGTGAGGTTGAAGGGCCGGTCATTGTAGCGCAAAACCTGATCGGCAAAGCCATTCGGAACCAGTTTTTAGCCTATTTTCCGAACCCTGAGAAAGCCAAAAAAGACAAGCGCGGCAACCCGTACAAGAAAATTACGGACTGGTTTGGCGATGGTAATGTGATGGAGTTCCTGAACGATCTGACCAACCGCGACTACGAAGCCCGGCTACGTACCATCGACGGTTTGGACGATGTGGTCGACCAGTTTCATCCGCGCCTGAGCAAATCCGAGAAATTATTCATGATGGAGTTTGCCCTGCACGGCCTGGCTGAACACTCATTGGTCGGCAAGAAAGCGATGGATACGGGTCTGGAATTTAAGGACTTGCTCGGTTCGATGTTTAATCCGGGCACCAGTTTTGGCGAAGAGGAAGAAGAGGACGATGATCGATTTTAAATGATACTAACAGAAACGGGCCGTGAGGCCCGTTTCTGTTTATGCGTTCAGGTGGGTTCGGCGAGGGAATATTCGGTCGTTAGTGACCATTCGCCCAGTAGAGCGGTTACTATCGCATGACCCTGCTGATTGAGGTGTACGCCATCCGCCAGGAAACAGGATTTCAGCCGGGGGATGCTTCTAAACGTATCAATAAGTCCGAAATTTGCCCACGCCACTGCTTCCAGAATGATGGAATGACTGACGGTACGTAGCCATTGGTCTACCTCATTCAGCGTAGGAAATGGGGTCAGAACGACAACCTTATCAGCATAAGGCTTCAGCGGAGCGAACGCATGGGTAATGTTTTGTCTGAATAAATCCAGCAATGGGAGTTCTTTCCAGATACACCTGTAAACCATCAATGCGCCTATTTTCAGCGCGTTTTTGAACGGCTCGCTCCGAAAAGAAGCAATGTGTCTACCGTCCGTAATTTTCGCTGATACAGGTTTTGCTACGTCGGTTCGGCCCCTTTTTTCTTTCGATTCAGACGGAGCGGTTGAGTAGAAAAGCTCCCTGAATCGTCTGCGCCACGAGAGTTCATAATGACCCAGTTGCACAATAATCAGATCGGCCTGCGCCAGGTCGTCCTGATATTGACCTACTAAATGGGTTACCTGATCTAATTTGATCATAGGTAGGCACGTAACATTAACAGGCTCATTCAATATGGTTTTCGCCTGGTTCGTCCATTGCTGAACAAAACCGAGATGGGGTTGGATGCCATAACCGGCAACATGACAACCCCCAATGACAAAGATATTCATGGGTGGAAAGGTTGGACTAACGGATGGACATTGCATCAAAACGTTTAGTCGTTCTTTCTCACTCACAGGGAAATGATTTCATGAAAAAAGGGCCACATGGCCCTTCATTTCAGGAGATACAGATTCTTTGCAACACCGAGCGTACTCTAAACGTCACTCAAAAACGACTGCCGTTCCGTTCGCGCTCACCATCAGCATGGAACCATTGCCGCCAATGGTCTGGTAATCTAAATCGACGCCAATAACCGCATTGGCGCCCAACCGGGTGGCCTGGTCGATCATCTCTTTGATCGCAATACTTTTGGCTTCGCGCAATCCCTGCTCGTAGGCACCGGAGCGGCCACCGACAACGTCGCGGATGTTGGCGAAGAAATCTTTGACAATGTTAGCACCAATGATGGCCTCACCGTTGACCAGCCCGACGTATTGCGTAATGCGTTTGCCTTCAATATTAGGTGTAGTCGTTATCAGCATGGAAGAGGAATTAGGGTTGTCGAGTTATTTGGTTGTAAAGTTATACAGTTGTTGGCTTATATGAACGCCATCCATCAGACCCTTCTGCCTTCTAAAGGATGCAATTGCCTATTCTACAATACGTTACGTCGGGCTGTTTTTCTTCTCACTAACTGACACCTGCCTGACATCCGGTTTTTAGATAATTTATCGGTAAAACCGGGTTCTGGGAGTGATATCCACTAAATCACTGGCTGTTGCGTTTTGACTTGTAAAACCACCTGTTACTAAATTGTCAGGCTTATTTGTCCAATCAATTCAGGAACTCTCTTTATTTGTAGGCCAATCATACTGGCTTACTGCTATTAATTACCTCTTACAACCAGAAAAAATGAAAAAAATGCATGTGTTCCGCCCGTTCGTCTGGGCCTTTGTCCTGGCCGTAACCCTGTTTTCAGAAGGCTGCAAAAAAAGTGATGAACCAGCCGTACCCGCAGCGACAACTGTAGAAGGAAGCTACAAAATCAGTACGCTCCGGGTAGATCCTAAAGTGCAGGGCTTGTTTGACGACTTAGTAGCGGCTTCTAAATTACTTTATGCTAATAACACCTGTCTGACTGACATTACCATTACGTTCAAAACCGGGGGCGACGCCACAACCGATAACCCCACTGCCTGCCAGAGCTTTCCCGCTCCCGTCAGCGCTTTTACCGGCATTGATGCAACGAGCAAGTGGACGCTTAACAATGACAAACTGACGATCACCAAAGGAGATGGGACGAAAACAGAATACACCGTTCTATCAAATACAGGGGGCATATTGAAACTGCAATGGCAGGGGAGTTTGAGTGCCCTTGTCCCCGGTACTACCGTCTATACGTTTACAATGGAATTGAAGAAGCAGTAATTTCCATAAAAAAAACGACTTATCACTGAGTCGTTTTTTTTATGGGTAATCCATTCGATTGACCGTTCACGAACCATCCCTACCGTTAAATCAAGGCTTTCTCAGCTCCATCTGAGAGGTTGCTACTTTTGGCCAAACATTATTATTCACTACCATGGAAAAAAGAAGTACCGCCCGCCTGATGGCCTGGGCCTTGGTTGTAGCAATGCCGCTCTGGTTCGGAAGTTGTAAAAAAGGAAGCGACGATGCCGTAACGCCATCAACATCAGCCGTTCAGGGGAGTTGGCGGATATCGGGTTATAAAATTAACCCCGGGGTTGATTTTACAGGTACGGGTGTAAAGAATACGGATTTTTTAGCATTCTTCAAAGATCTTCTCGGTCCTGACGCCGTAGAGTGTCTAACCACGAGTACTATCACCTTTGGAAGTAACGGAAAAGTCACCGGCAAAGAGGGGTCGAAATGCGCTACATCAACCCCTACGAATCCAGTTGAGGCTAATTCAACCTGGAAGTTAGACGGTAATAAACTGACCATCACTGACGGTACCGACGTGACGGTTTACGATACTGTAATCAGCGGTAATACGCTCAAAATGTCGAGTAATGAGATGGAAGATTTTGACGGCGACGGTAAATCAGAAGCGTATGTTTTTACGCTGGAACTGACAAAGGTCTAATTCGGCAACGTTTTTCATAAAACCGGCTTGCCAGCAAGGTGAGCCGGTTTTTTTATGCCTGTTCAACGCATTCCAACAATGTAGCAATATAGCGTTCCAGATACGTTTCCATATCCCGGCTACGATATTGCAAAATGTAGCGCGGGTGATCGAGCGTGACGATGCGGTCAAAGAAGTTTTGTTGCTCGTTAAGCCGACGCAAATAGGTTTCGTTTTTGCGGCCTAAGCAGACCGCTACGTGTCGCTGATAGCCAAAATTAAGCTGCGTTTTCACTTCATGCGTGATGGCGGGCCACAGCGTTTCGGTTGTGATGCGGTCGTCGTAAAAGTTGTAATTCTTCCCGTCTTTGGTGAGGGCGAGCGGAAAAAGTGAGGTCAGGAAGAAGCGGCTGTAAAATTCCCGTGCTCCGCCAAGAGCCTCAATGACCTGATAAATAAACCGGCTGGATAACTCGGGCCGGGGTGCCGTACCAGTATCCCGTAACGTGTTTTCGATACCGCAGTACCGGCGCAGATTCTGGGGCGTCGTAAACGAAATACCTGTAACGCCCGCGCCAAACCGCCCCGGATTAATGCCCAGCACAAATACGCGGGGGTTGGTATCGCTATAGAATTTCGTGTAAAACTCGCCGACAATCTGCTGTACGTCAGGCTGTTGATACGGATTCATAATCCCAACGCCGGGCGGCAGATTAGTCGGTGCCGCGAGGGCATTGTAGTACGTTATGGCTTTGTCGGCGAAGGTGGTCATCAGCGCGAAAAATACGTGTAACAAATCAGGGCAATCTCACCAATAATCTGCTCGGCTTCAGGCGTTGGTACGCCTTCGACAAAGACCGACAGCAGAAACGGCTGGCCCGCATACACGATGCCCGCGTCGCTCCGAACGTAAGTCAACGTACCGGTTTTATGCGCGACAATCGTGCCTTTGGGCAGTAAGCGCGGGATGGTTGCTACGTCGTCGTTCTGTTTCAGAATGGCAATCATTTCGTCGCAGAGAGCGGGCGTCGCTACTTGCTTTCGATAGATTTTCTCCAGCAATGCGTTCATTTCCAGAGCCGTAACGAAGTTGTCGCGGCCCTGTTTCGCGGCTAATGTGTCCATCATTACGCGGTTCAACTGGCTCGTTATCAGGCCAATAGTTCGCATTCGTTGATTGATAGCCTCACGACCAAGTATACTGATAAAGATATTGGTAGCCGTGTTATCGCTGTACACCATCATGAGCCGAAGCAGTTCGCGGTAGCTCACGCGGCTTTGGTCTGGATACGTTTGTAAAACACCCGAACCGCCCGTTTTTTCGGTAATTGTCAGGATATGAATCTTGTTTAAGTTCAGCGTTCCGGCTTTTGCCCGTTCCATCGCTTCGAGCAGAATGGGTAGTTTGATAATACTGGCGGAAGGAACGCGTTCGTCGGCCCGATAATTGAACGTAGCGGTGCTGTCTGTCAGCGATTTGACTGATAAACTTACGCGGGCCAGTGGCGACAATTTTCGCAGGTAAGCATTAAGTGAGTCGGTTAGCGTCAATCCAGGCCCAGCCTGACCCGAAACGGTCGTTAACATGCTTAGTAGCAAAAATAAAGTCGGAGTGAGCACCCCGACTTTGAAACAGTTTATGTATGATGTCGGCTTCTTAAAGCCGAACGTGTCAGGTTTAGAATCGCTCCGTAGACCCGGCCGACGCCACAGAATGTTTACCACAATCGTTATTTAATATTCTTCCGACGGTTGCGCTGAAAATCCTCGAACATCATGTTGCCCAAACCCTGCAAACCGCTGTAATACGCCCGTCCATTATTGACCTTCGTAAACTCCTGTACGAACTGCTTCAGATACGGGTCTGACGCAATCATGAACGTAGTGATCGGAATTTCGAGCCGACGAGCCTGCGCAGCTAAGGTCAGTGTTTTGCTAACCACTTTACGGTCAAGCCCGAACGAATTCTTGTAATATTTGATACCTTCTTTTAGACAGGTCGGTTTCCCATCCGTAATCATGAAAATCTGCTTGTTTTTGTTCTTCCGCCGACGCAGCAAATCCATCGACAGTTCCAGCCCGGCAACGGTATTGGTGTGGTAGGGACCCACTTCCAGATAGGGCAAATCCTTCGCCTGAATCTGCCAGGCATCGTTCCCAAACACCACAATGTCGAGCGTGTCCTTTGGGTACTTTATTTTTATCAGTTCAACCAACGCGAGGGCCACTTTTTTGGCAGGCGTGATGCGGTCTTCGCCGTACAAAATCATCGAGTGGCTAATGTCAATCATCAGCACCGTTGACGTCTGGGATTTCTGCTCTTTCTCGGTCACTTCGAGATCACGTTCCATGAGCGTAAACTCCTCAACACCGCTGTTAATCTGGGCGTTTTTGATGGATTCGGTCATCGAGATCTGCTCCAGCGTGTCGCCAAACTGATACGTCCGAAGGTCGCTGCTGAGTTCATCGCCGGTGCCGGTGTAGGGCGTGTTGTGGTTCCCGCCGGACTTCGAGCGTTTGAGTTTACCGAAGATTTCTTCGAGTGCGCTCCGCCGAATCGTCTGTTCGCTTTTGGGCGTCATCACGATTTTGCCTTCCTGATTTTCTTCGGTCAGATAGCCTTTTTCTTTCAGGTCATCGAAGAAATTACCGATGCCGTATTTATCATCGGTCAGGCCATATTGCCGGTCAAGTTGGCTCATCCAGGCCATTGCCTGCTCTACATCGCCGGAGGTCAGGAGTAGCAACTGTTGGAAAATATTGAGCAGTTGGTCAAATTTGCTGCCTTCTTTTTTTTCGGGCGGCACAAAGTCAGAAAATTGAAAGCCTTTCATCAGAGTATGAAGTTGTTATCGCAGAGCAGAATGAGATTCGCTGGGTTATTGGTTTCCAGTCCCCGCGAGGTAGTGTATAAATGGTAATCTATGAGAGAAGAACAGTACGTTTCCCGGATTTGTTCGGCTGTGATAGACTGCTCAGTATGTAAGGGAAGGCTTATGCATATCTCTCTAAAAACGTCTCAAATAGAACAATTTTTCGGAATCCTTTTTGCGGGCTGCTTCATAAACAAGCACGTCCCGCGTCAGTAAAACAGTGTCTGTTTGGATCGCTAAGGCCAGGTAACTCACGTCTTTAGGATCGGTGTCACCGATCAATTTGTAAGCCTTCCTAATCGTGTCTTGTTGAAGTAAATAATAAGGTAAGACGGCCACTTTTGAAAAGACGAAATAGGCATATTGTGTGTGTTGTTCGAGGGTAAACTTTGTTTTACCAGTAATAAGGTGGTTGTATTTGTTCAACTCGGCAAGTGCGAATTCCGGCGTAATGAAATCATCGTTGCTCAGAATTGTTTTGTAGAATGCCCGCCCGCTAATGAGCACACTCATTAGTACGTTTGCGTCTAAAACAAACGTCATGAATCAGTGCGGGGTAAAAGGTTGTGTTTTTCCTGCTCCCAGGCTAACGATCGGGCTGCCTGCCATTGCGGGTCATTGGTTAAATCAATGGTAGCTAATTCGGCCAATGCTTCCTGGGCGGCTATTTTGACTTCTAACCGGGAGACAAACGTAGCGAGGTGATCTCTTACCGTATCCAGACCCAACGATTCGACAAGCTCTTCTTTGACTTCGATACTGATTTCCATTGGATTAGCAGTTGATGTAGTCTTAAAGATACAAACTTACAACTGCGCCAGCAAGTACAGCACCGCCATCCGAACGGCAACCCCGTTTTCGACCTGATCCAGAATGATGCTGTGACTTGAATCGGCTGCGTCGGAGGTGAGTTCGACACCCCGGTTGATGGGGCCGGGGTGCATTAGCACGATGGGACGGTCGAGTTCGTCGAGCATCTGTTTCGAGATGCCGAAGTAAAGGGAATATTCGCGCAGTGACGGAAAATATTTGATCTGCTGCCGCTCTAATTGAATGCGTAGTACGTTGGCAACGTCGCACCAGGCGAGGGCAGCCCGCACGTCATGCCCGACCGTTACACCCAATGCCTCTATGTGTTTGGGGATGAGAGTTCTAGGTCCGCAAACCATGACTTCGGCACCTTGTTTTTGCAGGCAGAATATATTGGACAGGGCTACCCGTGAGTGCGTAATGTCGCCAATAATGGCGATGCGTTTGCCCGCTACGTCGCCGAGTTTTTCGCGGATGGAGAACGAGTCGAGCAGCGCCTGTGTCGGGTGTTCATGGGTGCCATCGCCCGCGTTGATTACGTTGGCTTTGATGTGTTTGGTCAGGTAGTGCGGTGCGCCGGGGCTGCTGTGCCGCATCACCACCATATCGACCTTCATGGCCAGAATATTATTGACCGTATCCAGTAACGTTTCGCCCTTTTTTACCGAACTGCCCGAGGCCGAAAAATTGACAACATCCGCCGATAATCGCTTTTCTGCCAGTTCAAACGACAGCCGGGTGCGGGTCGAATTCTCAAAGAAAACATTGGCAATCGTTACATCGCGCAGGGAGGGGACTTTTTTAATGGGCCGGTTGATGACTTCTTTGAACTGCCCGGCGGTATCCATAATAAGCTGAATATCAGACTCGGTCAGGTCTTTGATGCCCACCAAATGGCGGACGCTGAGGGATTGGGCCATGGGAGCGATACGGACAAAATTGGGCAAAGATAGCCCGGAAGTGCAGTTAACCCAAACCGGCCTTTTTTGTCAAGCTCACTCAACCACCACGCAGCCGTAACCCGGCACGGTAACGCGCTCATTAACAAATGAGTGGCCCAGTACGGTGGCAAACACGATGCACCGGCACCAGCTTTCGTCTGGAGAAAATACGACCTCGATGGAGTTTTGCGTGAGGTTGTGCACAATCAACACCCGTTTCCCGGCTTCATTTAGCCGGATAAATGCCACAATGCCTTTCTGCCGAATGCCCGTTTGCTCCAATCGGCTCAAATTGTCATTCAGAACAGGGTGGCTGTTGCGAAAGTGAATCAGTCGTTTGTAATGATTGACCAGCGAATCAGGATCACG
>JANPJE010000009.1:0-21789 GCA_031425355.1 Spirosoma sp.
AAAAAGGGCGACTTTCTGTGCTGTTCGGCTCCATCCTGCTTTATTCGCTTGCCAATATTGCCAACGGTTTTGTTACAACGATAGACCAGTACGTATGGCTTCGGTTTGTGGCCGGGCTGGGATTAGCAGGTGAACTGGGCGTGGGTATAACGCTCGTAACGGAGATTTTACCGAAACAGATTCGCGGCTACGGCACCACGCTTGTTGCTACAATGGGCGTTCTGGGCGCAATTCTGGCGTATTTCATGGCCGACCTGTTCGACTGGCGCGTTTCGTATTTTATTGGCGGTGGCATGGGGCTACTCCTTCTCCTGCTGCGCGTCAACGTACTGGAATCGGGGCTGTTTATCAAATCAAAACAACGGGATTTATCGCGGGGTAACGTAGGCATGCTGTTCGCCGATAAGGCCCGGCTGGCCAAGTATGTTCAGAGTATTCTGGTTGGATTGCCGATCTGGTTTGTGGTCGGCATTCTGATTACGTTCTCGCCGGAATTTGGCAAAGCGCTCGGCCTGAGCGAACCCATTGTAGCCGGAAAAGCCGTGATGTTCAGCTTTTCGGGGCAGGTGCTGGGCGATTTAGTCAGCGGATTTTTGAGTCAGTTTATGCAAAGCCGCAAGCGGGTAATCCGGCTGTTTATGCTGCTCTCGCTGGCGTTCATGCTGATTTATCTGCTCGCTCCGGTGCATGACACGACTCTGTTTTACGCCGTCTGCGTTTGTCTCGGTTTCGCCAATGGCTACTGGACGCTGTTCGTGACCATTGCCGCCGAACTCTTCGGCACGAATCTCCGCGCTACCGTTGCCACGACCGTACCGAATTTCGTTCGCGGGGCAACCATTCCCCTGAGCGCACTTTTTATCCAGTTAAAGCCTTCATTAGGAACCATTTATAGCGCGTTGACCGTGGGATTACTGACTATAATTGTCGCGCTGACAGCGCTGTATTTTCTGGAGGAAACATTCAAAAAAGACCTGGACTACGTGGAGGAATGACGTTGTGAACCGATTAATTAACTCTATCTACATTGGCTGACGATAAAAAATAAGGCTATTCCAACCCGTTGATTACAAAGTGGGTCTATCAGGCACCTTACCTTCTGATACGTCATGCGAAGAAAATTGTACCTCCTGCTTTTGGCTCCTTTTTGGTTAGCCTGCCAACCGAACGGTTCAGATCAGTTTGGCGTTGATCCCGCTCCCATCGCCTATAATGACGAAGCCCTGGCCTCGAAAAAGTCGTTTTGCAGCGATGCCAATTGCGATAATCCATACAGCGAGGAACACTACAAGTACAACTCCGCCGGAAAACTCGCACGAGTCGATTATGTGTATCAGGTGGCTCCGGGAAAATTGGAGTTATCGGGATATACGGAATATATATACGATCAGGGTGGACTGTTGACCCGCAAAATCCGGTACGGTAAACACGGGTTACTGACCGGCTGGATAACGTACGACGAGTCTGATTATGAGTACGTTAATGGGACATTGAAAACCGAACGTACCTATTTCAATCAGCACAATCCGGACAAGAAAATACCGACGGGCGTGATTACCTACGAATTCAGGGACGGAAAAAAAATAGGCCAGAAGTGGTACGATGCCCAAAATAACCTGATGAATCAGGTCGTGTATGGCTACAAAAACAACGTGCTGAACCGCGAAACGTGGCTTGGCAACAAAGACAATGTTACGCGTATATTTCAACACACGTTTGCTGGGAATCGTCGGCAAATTGGCGAGTACATGCCCAATTCCAATGAACAGGTGGCGCTGATCGAGAAGGCGTACGACATTCAGGGGCGGCTATCGACTCAGGAAACAAAAGTGAGCAACCCGCTGCTCTGTATAATGACACCGGGCATGATTCGGTACAGCTACTAAATCAAAGGGGTAATTAAACACAGAGATAGTTGCTCACAAATTCCGGATGTATTTCTGGCCGCCCAGGTACCGCATTTGTCGGGAAATTTGGGTGGTCCGGCGTTGGATGTAAGTTGATGGTTTTTTGATCGAAAACAGGCGCGGATTGGGCAACACAGCCGCCATGCGGGCGGCTTCACTCCGCGAAAGCGTGGCGGCAGAATGATTATAATACCGCTGTGATGCGGCTTCGACACCAAACGTCATCGGGCCCGTTTCGGCTACGTTCAGGTACACCTCCAGAATACGTTTTTTGCCCCAGATCAACTCGATCAGGGCCGTAAAATACACCTCAAGCCCTTTGCGAATATAACTACGGCCCGTCCAGAGAAATACGTTTTTGGCGACTTGTTGCGAGATCGTGCTGGCTCCACGCGGGCGTTTGCGTGTCTGATTTTCCTTGATGGCATCCTGAATCTCGTCGAAATCGAAACCCCAGTGCGTCGGAAATGCCTGATCTTCAGAGGCTACAACGGCCAGCGCGGCTTCTTTGCTGATGTTTTCATACGACCGCCATTTCTTGTAAACATGGCTGCTTTCGTCGGTGCCAATGGTGTCGATCCAGCGCGAAACCATTAAGGGCGTTATCCAGACCGGTACGTATTTCAGAACAATAACGTAGCCCAACGAACCGAAAAACAGCCATAAAAACGCCTTCACGCAAAACCAGTAAACGCGTTCCAGCAGGGGCCGCTCCCGGATGAACCGGCGGGTTTGCTGCCACTTCTTCCCGATCCCGCGCGACGACGAACTGTGCTCTGTTGACGACTTGCGCCCGGTTGGCTGGATTGGATTCGTAGACGCGTTTGCGGCTTTTGGCCGGGGCGTTGGTGGGGGTGCGTTACGGAAGGAGTTGACGGGGCGTTGCGGATTCATAGACGTAGGGTCATTCCGCGAAAATAACAGTCAGGCGACTGGAAACCCGCGCTTTTCTCTGAATTAACGGCAAAATCGCAAAAAAAGCGTATACCTACTACTCAATAAATAAAGTGGCTGCCACCCGATCTGCGAAGAGTTTGCCTGCCGGGGTTAACAGCAGCCGGTCATCGGTGCGCGTGAGCCAGCCAGTTGCGTACATAGCCGCAAGATCATCGGCCTGTTTTTGGGCAAAATCACTCATCAGCAACGTATCGAGTTCAGTGATGGAGCAACCCCACTGCGTCCGTAATCCGGTCAGTAAGTATTCATTTACCTGATCGGCGCGGGTCAGTTGTTCGACCTCGGCGGGCACTCTTCCCTGCTGAATAGCAGTATTGTAGAGAGCGTTATTGGCGATATTGTACTGCCGCGAATGGCCGTTGTACGAATGGGCACTTGGCCCGATGCCGAGATAAGGCCGCCGTTGCCAGTAAGCCGTGTTATGCCGGGCGTATCGCTCATCGAGCGCATCTCCATGCCGGGCACCTCCATGCCGGGCAAAATTTGAGATTTCATAATGGACATAATTCGCAGTCGTCAATGCCTTCGTTAGTTCCTCAAACTGTTCGGCGGCAAGACTCTCATCGGCAACGGGAAGTTTGCCTTTTTTCTCCCACCGCCCAAAGGCCGTGTCGGGTTCGATGGTCAGGGCGTAGGCCGACAGATGCGGTACGTTGAGGGCGAGGACTTTCTCCAGATCGAGTTGCCAAAGTGATTTTTCCCGGTTCGGAATGCCATAGATCAAATCGACGCTCATGTTCTCGAAACCGGCTTCCCGCGCCAGCCAAACGCAGGTTTGGGCTTCGGTGGCGGTGTGGGCACGGTTCATCCAGCGAAGCGTGGCTTCATCGAATGTTTGAATCCCGATGCTCAGGCGGTTAACGTACCGGCGCAATGACCGAAGTTTATCCGGATTCAGGTCGTCGGGGTTGGCTTCGAGGGTGACTTCGGCTAAAGGCGATACGGTAAAATTGGCGTGGATAGACTCAAAAATTTGCGCTAACTCACTCTCTGTCAATAGTGAAGGCGTTCCGCCACCAAAATAAATTGTTTCTAACGGCTGACTCGGCAGGTAGTCTTTTTGAAGCGCAATTTCGGCACAAAGCGCATCGACCAACGCCGATTTTCGGGATAGATTCGTGCTGAAATGAAAGTCGCAGTAGTGACAGGCCTGCTTGCAAAACGGGATGTGCAGATAGAGGTGCATAATAGAACAACACCATTACACCAGTTTTTTCTCCAGAACAATCGTAAGTCCGTGTTTGCCTTGTGTTGTGCCGATGATGTCGAAGCCGTACCGCAAGTTGAGAATCAGCATCTCGCGCCATTGGTTGTAGGTCTGGGTCCGGATGGTGTGGTATTGGTTTTGACGACACCATTCGTGCTGCTGTCGCATCAACTCCGAGGCAATACCCTGACCGCGAACGTCGGGATGAACACCACCAAGCCAGCTATAATACTGACCGGGCTTGCGCTCGTAGCCCAGTTTGCAACCCACAACCTGACCGTTACCTACAGCCACCAGTGTTTGCAAACCCGTTTGGGCCGATTGATACGTAAGATCGGAAAGAATTTCGGAGCGCGACTGGCTGACGAACAGGCTCGTTAGCAAATCGAGCAACGACGCCAGATATGGCTCGTGGGGAAGGTCAGCGTAGAGTTTGTAATGCAGTTCCATTGGGCGAAGATGCCGAAAAGAACGATGCAGCCAAAGAAATCAGGCAATCAATCCGGGCATTTCTTGCAGCGTTTGCCCTTTTTGTACTTCTTGCAGCAACTTTTCAATACGCACTCCTGCCCCAGAAATGGGTTGGTTTGATCAAGAGACTTCGCACCAGTCAACGAGACAATAGCAGAGGGAATAAATTCGGCAGTCATTCAGAGTAGTGATTTCGGCAACAAAGGTAAGCCTGTTTAGATTTAATACAAATAAAGATAATGAAAAAAAATTTGTTAGTTTTTGGCTTAGCCCTGCTTGGTTTCAATATTGCCTTCGGGCATGAATTCTGGCTGCAACCCAGCAAATTCTTCGCCGATGTCGGCGATAAAATCAGTGTTCAGGTGCTGGTTGGTGAAGGCTTCGTCGGGGAGCGTTCGGAAGGAAAAAAGAATCGTTTAATTCAGTACAGCCATCATACGGCCAATGCCATCACCGACCTGGGGCCCACCCTGACCGGTGATACGTATGGCGACGTTTCGGTGACGCTAAAAACGCCCGGTACGCATCTTTTCAATTTCGCCAACACGCCTAAGTTGCTGACCATGAAGGCCGATAGCTTTCTGCTTTATCTGGAAGAAGATGGACTTGACAACGCCATAGAAATCCGCAAACAACGTAACGAAACCGATAAACCCAGCCGCGAACTCTACCAGCGATGCGTGAAAACAATAGTGCAGGTCGGGCCGAAAACCGACAATACGTTTGCGAAATACACGGGCATGATGCTGGAGATTTTACCACTGAAAAACCCGTATGACCAGCGACCGGGGCAACTGGCTGAGTTCCGGATTTTATTCGAAAATAAGCCACTGGCCGACGCGTTAATACGACACTGGAACCGCGATGCAGCCAACCGGTTAAACGAAGAAAAACAACGTTCCGATGATCAGGGATACGCCCGATTCCGGTTGCGGGCCGGTGCAAACATGATTAGCGTGGTGCGGATGGTGCCCGGCAAAGACACCACCGCCGACTGGCACAGCTATTGGGGCAGTTTGACGTTTGGCTGTCGGTAGTCCCTCGCCGGCAGGCACCCTCCACTCCGAACTACGTCCGGGGATATCGACAGTCAACCCCGCTTGGGGTAAATAGAGAAATTGAATACCTTACCGTCTAAACATTAACCCAAACGTATGACTTCACGCTTAGCTCCTCTTTCCCGTTTCCGCGATGTTGGTGTACTGATTTTACGATTGGCTTTTGGCTTCCAATTGATCAAAGTGTCGTATCTGAATGCGCTGTTTCCGGCTGAAAACATATCCCAATTTATCAACTATTTAACGACGCTCGGATTTCCGTTTCCAACCATCGGTGCGTATTTGGCTTCGTACACTGAGTTTTTAGGGGGAATTCTGCTGATACTCGGTTTATGGACGCGTTGGGCAGCTATTTTTCTGATTATAAACTTCAGTTTTGCTTTCGGTATGGCTCATCTGGCCGTAAATGATACGTATCAGAACACATTTCCTTCAGCTAATCTATTGGCTGTCAGTATTTTTCTGATCCTAAACGGCCCCGGTCGATTTTCAATTGATGAGCGCTTGGATAAACGGAGATTCTAAACGTATGATATGTACCCATGGGCCAGGTCGCGTTCGGCTTCAGCCGATGGGTACACGTACTGTTTTTACTGGTGAATTTCGCCTGTCAGATACAACTGAACCTGTCCCGAAATATCGACGCGGGCGGGGTTCTCACCATCGTCGTTGAGTTTGCAGCGGAGGTAGCCCCCGCGTTTGGAAAGCTGCCGGGCGGTCAGTTCGGTTTTACCAAGTTTTTCGGCCCAATACGGTACTAAAGTTGTGTGTGCTGAACCCGTTACGGGGTCTTCGTCAATGCC
This sequence comes from Spirosoma sp., assembly GCA_031425355.1. Lineage (GTDB taxonomy): Bacteria > Bacteroidota > Bacteroidia > Cytophagales > Spirosomataceae > Spirosoma. The sequence continues at coordinate 6,404 of JANPJE010000009.1, forward strand.
GGACTGCGGCCCGAAAAACCGCGACACAAAGTCAACTGGTTCGTCTTCACCATCTGTTTTGCCCGGTGCCGTTACAATAATACCCCGCGCCGGAATGCTGCTCATCTCCCGGAAATCCGGGGTTATTGCTTCGACCTGGGCTTGTGTTTCATAAACAAGCATATAATCTGTTTTTCCTTTAAACACAGCGAGCGGTTTTTCGCCCACACTAACCAGCAGCGCGGGCGGCTGAACATTAGCTCTCTGCACCACATCAGCCGGAAAATCGAGCGTCAGCCAGCCATCTGAACTTCGGCAAACCTTTAGCTGACCCGAGCGGGAATCGAAGTAAATCTGGTCCGTATCGGGCAAAATGCCAGCCTGTTTTTCCAGAAAAAATACCACATAACCAGCCGCTAACGTAGCATGACCGCACAAATCCACTTCGACGGTCGGCGTGAACCAGCGAATATGGTAGTTTGTATCTCCGTCTGTTTTTACGTAAAAAGCGGTTTCGGCAAGGTTATTTTCGGCGGCTATCTGCTGCATCTGTTCGTCGGGTAACCACTCCGTCAGCGGGACAACAGCAGCAGGATTTCCGGCAAACAGCCGGTCGGTAAACGCATCGAGTTGATATATTCTCATACAGTTTCAGGGTGTGCAGCGCACAAGTTAATGTAGGATTTAGGAAGAGTATTCTTTCGTCTGCAAGGCATCAAACGTATCTACGGAGAAATCGGTCAGCGTGGGAATGATGACGTTGGCAATGGCAAATTTAGGATTGTCGTATTCAAAGGCCGCTGGTACAGCTACCGTTCTCATCCCGGCAGCCACCGCCGATGTTAACCCACTCCCCGAATCCTCAAATGCCAGACAGTTTGCAGGCAGCACACCCAGTTTGCGGGCTGTACCCAGATAAACGTCCGGGGCAGGTTTATTGCGGGCTTCGAGCGTGGCCGAATGCCAGAGTGTCAATGCGTTACGTATGCCCAACCGGTCAACCACGACCTCGATTAAACTCATCGGTGAGGCCGAAGCGATGGCTGTCGGGATGCCCCGGCTACCGAAAAAAGCCAGAGCGTCAATGGCTCCCGGCATGGGTTCGGCCAGCGTAGCAATACGTTCATGAACACCGTCGGTAATGGCATCGGCAAGGTTTTGCTGACTCCGGCCAGCGGCCTGTTGCTCCGTCCAGGGAGCACGGGCGTACCAGTAACGGACGACCTCCAGAATGGGCATACCCGTTGTTTGTTTGCACTCGTCGTCGGTCAGGTGAAGGCCAACGGTGGCAAAAACAGTACGTTCCATGACTCGCCAGTGGGGTTCTGAATCCACCAGCAGCCCGTCCATATCAAATATAGCGGCTTGTATCAAAATGTCGTATCGAGTTTATGAATGAAGGGTGTTTACTAACGAGATCATCATCCTCACACATCTGCCTGGCGGAAGGGTTTTGCGTCCACTTTCTCCCAAACACCCTGTACAATATATGGGTCTGATTTCAAATAGTCGTGGAGTTGATCTTCGGTTTCGAAGTCGAGCACGAGCATCGACCCAATCATTTTTCCGATAGGGTCGAGTAATGCCCCGCCGAGGATAAACTGGCCGTTTTCCTTTAGCTGGCGAGCGAAGGCAAAATGAGCGGGCCGGGCGGCCATGCGCCGGTCGAGGGCATTGGCATCGGTATGGTCGTAAGCGTGTATAACGTATTTCATCAATTGGCAACTGTTTCAGTAAGCAAGATACCATCTTTCACTTGTCTGCCAACGCTACGTAACGGGATTTTGGGCAAAGTAAGCGATGGTCCAATTGTAGAACATTGGGTTCGATAGCCGGATTGATGGGCATTTTCATGTCGAAAAATAAGTCTTTCGGCCTTTTCTTCCTAATTTCCGACTTTAAGTCAACCGCTCACTTCACTTGTTCATGAATCGTTTCCTCTATTGGTTATTTCTGTTGCCCGGCACGGCTGTTTTTGCCCAATCTACGCCGAAGAATCATCCTTCACTCACTGTCGAGACGATCATGCAGGACCCGAAACTATGGGTCGGTACGTCACCATCGAACCCGGTCTGGTCCGACGATTCCCGAACGCTCTATTTCAACTGGAATCCGACTCAGGAGAAGTCGGATTCGCTCTATAAAGTGACGTTCGCCGGTGCTTCCCGAAGTAAACAAATTACGGCCTCGCAGCCGGTCAAGGTAAGTCCGGTCGAGCGTCGCGGATTGCCGACGCCACCGGTTTCTGCGTACAATCGGGCGTATACACAGCGACTGTTCGAGCGGCAGGGCGACCTGTTTTTGCTGGATGTAAAATCCGGCTCGACCCGACAACTGACCAACACCGCCGAAGCCGAAACCGACGTAGCATTTTCGGGCGATGAGCAGCAGGTAATCTTCCGCCGGAGCGGTTCCAATCTGTTCAGCATCGACTTGAAAACCGGCATATTGACCCAACTTACCGATTTTCGTTCGGGCACAAAAAAAACCGACCGCGACGGCGGCCCGGCCAAACTCACCGACGAAGAAAAGTTTCTGAAACAGGATCAGTTACGGCTATCGTCGGTGCTGAAAGAGCGTAAAGAGAAAAAAGACGAAGCCGAACGCATCGCCAAAGCCAACCGACCGAAACGTCCGAAGGAGATTTATCTCGACGACAAAACTGTCGTTAATCCGCAGGTCAGTCCCGACGGACGTTTCGTTACGTACCGACTGCTCAAAAGTGCTACCGGAGCCAAAACCGCGCAGGTTCCCAATTACGTGACCGAATCGGGTTACACCGAAGATATTGCCGCCCGAACGAAAGTTGGTGCGCCGACGACTACGCAGGAATTTTTCGTGTACGATATGACCAAAGACACCGTTCGGGCGGTGTCGGTGAAGGATATTCCGGGCATTTATGACAAACCGGCCTACCTGAAATCGACCGGCACAACGAAGGCTGATACGGCCAAAAAGATGCGTCCGGTGGTGATGAGCGGCCCGGTTTGGTCGGATGATGGCAAACTGTGCGTGGTCGTTGTGCGGTCGCTCGACAGTAAAGACCGCTGGATTATGCGCCTACAGCCTGAAACGCTGAAACTCTCCCTTCTCGACCGTCAGCACGACGATACGTGGATTGGCGGACCGGGAACCGGATCGCTGAATTCGCCGGGAAACATGAATTTTCTGGCTGATAATCAGACGCTTTGGTTTCAGTCGGAGGCCGATGGCTATTCGCATATCTACACGGTTAACGTACTAACAAGCGAGAGAAAGCAACTAACTTCGGGGAAATTTGAGGTGCAGCAGGTACAGTTATCGAAAGACAAAACGCACTTTTTTCTGCAAACCAACGAGGTCCATCCCGGTGAACAGCATTTTTACCGGATGCCCGTTACCGGTGGAGAGCGCACCCGCCTGACAACCATGACCGGTGCCAACGACGTAACGCTCTCGCCCGACGAAACCCGAATGGCGATTCGGTACTCATCCAGCAACCAGCCGTGGGAACTGTATGTAATGGACGTAGCGGAGGGCGGAAAGAACGGAGAAAAGAATACTGCTTCTCGGTCTATATCCTCACAGACCGCTGGCTCGGCAATCAAACTAACCAGCTCACAGACCGAAAATTTCAAAGCCTACCCCTGGCGCGCGCCCGATCTGGTGACCATTCCGGCCCGCGACAGACAAACGATTTATGCCCGGATTTATAAACCCGCAACACCCACCGGAAAGGCCGTTGTATTTGTGCATGGAGCAGGTTATTTACAGAATGCACACAAATGGTGGAGCCAGTATTTTCGCGAATATATGTTCCATAACCTGCTGGCCGACAAGGGTTATACGGTGCTGGATATTGATTATCGGGCCAGTGCGGGTTACGGTCGCGACTGGCGCACGGGCATTTACCGGCACATGGGCGGCAAGGACTTAGACGACCACGTGGATGCGGCCAAATGGCTGGTACAAACGCAGGGCGTTGATGCGAAACGTATCGGTATTTACGGCGGCTCGTATGGCGGATTCATTACGTTGATGGCGATGTTCACAACGCCCGACGTGTTCAAGGCGGGTGCGGCATTGCGGCCCGTAACGGATTGGGCAGCCTATAATCATCCTTATACGGCCAATATTCTAAACGAACCGCAAACTGATTCACTCGCTTACCGTCGGTCATCGCCCATCAATTTCGCCGAAGGGTTGACCGGCCATCTGCTCATCTGCCACGGTATGGTAGACGTAAACGTGCATTTTCAGGATGCCGTCCGATTGGCACAGCGGCTCATCGAACTCAAGAAAGAGAATTGGGAACTGGCTCCCTACCCCGTTGAAGATCACGGCTTTGTGGAACCGACGAGCTGGATGGACGAGTACAAACGGATTCTGAAACTGTTTGACGAGCGGTTGTGACTACGTATATTTACAATCTATGCCCACCGTACTACTCGTTAATGGCTATCGTTTCTACTTCTACCTGAATGAACACGAGCCGATTCACATTCACGTTACAAAATCGGGAAAGGAAGCCCGTATTGTTTTGGTACCAACAATAGACGTTACGTATTGCCGGGGATTCAAGAAAAATGAACTTCGGGATATTATTACTATCATCCTCGAACGCTATGACACACTCATCAATGCCTGGCGGCAAACCTTTGGTCAGTAATCGTCTTACTGATTACCTAAACGACACTGACGATCAGCCGGTTGACATAATAGAAGACGAGTTCGACGCGTTGATTGAACGCGAAAATTTACGAATTAACCGTTTCGTTTGGGTACGCGAATTAGACCTCGCCTTGCTGATCTTAACCAATCGACGGGTTATCAGCCTGACGCTGTCAAGCTATTCTGTTTTGGCAACCGCCCCCGACAGTGCGCTTATGGATTATACTATTTCGGACTCGGGCATCCACTGGCCCGCTTTAGACGCTGACTTAAGCCTGCGAGGATTATTGATGAGCGAAGTCGTGAAGGGATTTGCACCGGCATAAATTCGTTGACACTCTACTCCACCAACACCCGAAGCACCGACTGACGCGACTCGGCAGCTATTTTCAATACGTAATTCCCAGTCGGAACACCTGTCAGCGGCCACTCAGCCTGTTTCTTGCCCGTAAAGGCCGGTATCTGTCCGGACATAACGGCCCGGCCCGACGCATCGAGCAATTGAACCGTCACCGCCGACCGGTCAGCCTGCTCAAGTTCTATCCTCAGCCGGTCTACAACCGGATTGGGCACTACCCGAACGGACAGGCCGGAAGCAGGATCGGCGAGGGCCGTCAGTATAAAATTGATGGGATCGGATGGGGGTGACGCACAGCCGTTGGCCGTAACAACGACGTAGTATTGGCCGCTTTCATACGGCACCAGCGCAGGGCCGGTGGCGTTAAGAACGGGCTGACCGGCGGCACTGCCAATACGAATATACCATTGAATTCCCGCCGGTTGGTCAGTAACCACGAGCGTACTGCTTCCCGTCTGAGTAATGACCGGCTTAACCGGCAGTGGAAACGTTGATTTTATCGGCACAAAAACGGTCGTTGTCGTGCAGCGATTGCTGTCCTGAACGCTGACCGTATACGTGCCTTCCGCCAGGTTAGTCTGGGTGGCCGTGAAGGTTTTAAGCGTATCCCGGCGTTCGGTTGCCCAGTAGAAGTTGAAGGGTTTTTTGCCGCCTGCTATCTGAACCGTCGCTTCGCCGTTGTTGCCACCCGCACAGGAAACGTCTTTAATAGTGCCCGCCGTGAGGGTCAGGGAGTTTCCATCCGTTACCACAGCCGCCACCGAGTCGGTACAGCCGGCTTCGTCGGCCACGCGAAAGCGGTACGTGTTCGGGCGGAGACCACTGATCTGACCGGCGGGTTGATAAGGTTGCCCGATAATCTGGTATTGCCGGGCGATGCCGCTGCCGCCGGTGCTGACCAAGCTAACCGCTCCCGTGGGGCACACGCAGCACGTAGCGGCCACGGATGTAGCCTGAATTTTCAGCGGGGCGGACTGGGTTACGGTAGCGGATACGAGGCCCGTGCACCCGTTGGCATCCGTCCCGACAACGGTATAGTTGCCTGTGGTTATTCCCGTGAATACGTTGCTTGCCTGGGGCGTTTGACTCGTAGTGAGTTGATACTGAATGGCCCCGGTTCCTCCCGTTGATGTGACCGTGATGGAGCCGCTATTTGGCCCGAAGCAGTTGACCGGGCGGGCAATTGCCGTTAGCTGCACCGGTGCCGGTTGCCCAACTACCGCCGTTTGCGAGCCCAGACAACCCACGCCATCCTGCACCGTTATGTTGTAATTGTTGGCGGCCAGCCCCGTAAACTGCGTTCCCGTTTGGAAAGGTCCTGTTCCAATCCGGTATTGATACGTACCGGCTCCGCCCGTAACGGCCACGGCCACACTTCCATCAGCCGTACCGGCGCAGCGGGCAGGTTTCGTGGTCAGCGCAATTGACAAAGAAGTTGGCGCACCAATGGTAACAGGCTGAAACAGAACGCAATTATTTTTATCAGAGACCCCCAGCTGGTAGGTTGTGTTGCCTCTTAGATTAATGAACGTACCGCTGATCTGGGGTTGACTCCCATCGAGCAGGTAACGGTAGTCGCCCACGCCACCCGACCCTACGGCAATAAGGCCACCATCGGTTCCGCCAACGCATTTAGGACTTACGAGCGTAACGGTTAGCGCTAAAGCGGGGGGTTGTTTTACTTCCACGCTGGCCTGCTTAACACACCCCAGCGCATCCCGCACGCTCACGGTGTACGTACCGCCTTGTAGATTGCCAAAGGCCGTATTTATCGTCTGAAACCCCTGCCCGTTAAATTGATATTGAAGTAAACCCGTTCCACCGGTGGCATTAATGGCAACCTGACCGTCACGGCTTCCGTTGCACAAGGCCGATATAGACGTTGGCGTGAGCACGATGGGCGGGTACACCTGAACGGTCGCGGTGGCCGTGGTCGTCGTGACGGTGGTTACCAGAGCGGTCGTACTGGCAACCGTTGAACTGGTGGCAGTCGTAGTTGTTACGGACGTACTCGTCACCTCGCAGATGGCCGTGTAGGCTGTGGTTTGCAGGGGCGCAACCGCTATAGACGATCCGGCCTGGGCTGTTGACCAGCGAATAGCCCCGCTGGCCGGGCAACCATTCGCGGTCAGGGTAGTGCTCGCTCCCGAACAAACCGTAGCCGAACTAACCGATACGGTCAGTACAGCAGGTGTCTGCGTTGGTGAATTAGTCTTTGCCGAGACCGAAAAAGACAGCCCAATCAGCATAAATACCGGAACCAGGTTTATCTTTCCATTGCGCAGAAAAAACCGGAAGAGACGTAGTAAATTACGATTCATAGTTGAGCTGTTTTAGCCTGACAAAGATAATCCGTTGAACCACTAAACCCATGTAGTCGGTCGTATTGCCCGTGTTTCTTATTGTCTGGCTATTTGTCAATAAAAAAGCCGTCCGGTGCACCGGGCGGCTTCAAGGCAATTAGTTTATCACTTAGTAAAACAGCCCCCAGTCGTCTGGGGCGTCGTTATCTTTATCAAATCCATTTACCCAATCGACGAACAACAGCCGGAACTGTTCAATTTCTTCCCGCAGTACGTTCAGATAAGCCGTCTGGGCCAGTTTTTCGGCTTTGCAGTAGGAGGTCTGGGCCAGAAGTTCACGGGCGTGCATCTTAATAATTACGGCGTTTTCCATCCGAAGGGTATAGAGGTCGCCACCCTCGGCTCCCACAATTTTGGGGGCCAGCATCATGGCGTTGGCCAGCATCTGCTCGTGCATCATCAGCACGTCCTCTTCCTTATTAATCGTCTCAACAATGGCCTGCGTCAGTTCCATTAGCTCATTGGCCTTCCGCAGAATAGGGAGGTTTTTGATGCGCCGGTTTTCGGCCTCCATCTCGGCGCGGGCTTCTTCAGGATCGTAGTCCTCATCGAAGCCATCCCAATCCATGAAGCTATCGTCGTCGTCTTCGTCGTCAAAGTTCATTGCAAAATGGGCAGAGGGAATAAACACCTTCTGGATGCCAAAGTAACACAATCGTTTCCCAAAAACAAACCTTTAGCGCCCAAAAACCTATCGGCAGTACGCACTGTCATCAATGGGATAGTTACTGGATCAATCCGCTGAATACGCTTTGTAAACGAACGTTTTAGACCCAAATCAGGAAGGTCCGGAAGAGCGTTTTTTGAGAAAATAAGTAGCCAAATCGAACAAAAACGAGGGCAACCTGTATATTTGTTGGGTTTACCCACCGAAGTAAATGCTTCTGGTTTCCCCCCGTATCGAATGACGTATTGTTTAGGAATTAAGGTTGCCTCGGGCTTAGTTGCCATTGCCGACAGACGCTTGACGTCCGGTTCTGAAGTATCATCGAATCGCAAAATTTCCGTTCACGAAGTTGAACACCACTCGTTGTTTATCATGACATCGGGACTGCGTTCGGTGCGCGACAAGGCAATTACCTACTTCAAAGAAGTGCTCGCCGAGCAGGACCGTTCCTTCAATAAACTATACAAAGCCGTCAACGCCTTTGGCGAACAGGTAAAACGGGTTGCGCTGGAAGACAAAACGTCCATTGTGGCCAGCGGCTTGAATTTCAATCTGAATGCCATCGTTGGTGGGCAACTGGAAGACGACGAGGAACATAAACTCTTTATGCTCTATCCCGAAGGCAACTGGGTAGAGGTTGACCAGGGATCGCCATTTAAAATTATCGGCAATTCAGGCTATGGCAAACCTCTGTTATTCAGAAACTTATCCTACGAATCCAGCATGGCTGATGCGCTGAAAATTGGTTTCCTGGCGTTCGATGCAACCCGCGTCAGTGCCAACGATGTCGATTACCCGCTGGATGTTGTCATCTACCCGAAAGACAGTTTTCACATGACCGAATATCGGCTCGAAAAGGAAGACATGGACGAGATTTCCCACCAGTGGAGTGCCTTGCTTGGCAACTCAGTCCGCAAGGTGCCGACCTACTGGATGGACCCCATTTTCGAGAAGGTACGTTCTACAAATAAGTTATGACGGGGCCGCCCGCGCGGGCGGCCCCGTCATAACTCATCATTCCCTTATGCATCTCCACGTTAGACATGAATCCGAGTATACGTACGATGGTCCCGTTGCGCTTGGTCCGCAGACGCTTTATCTGTATCCCAGAGCGTATCCGTACCAGCGGCTGCTAAAGTATGAATTGCTCATTGACCCGAAGCCCTCACGCATTGTTCGTAATATCGACGTGGAAGGGAATGTTCAGCAATTGGTTTATTTCAACCGGCCCACCCGACACCTGCGTGTGAGCGTCGAGATTGAGCTTCAGTCCGATGAGTTTAATTCGCTGGACTTTGTGCTGTTTCCGTTCGATACCAAACGAGTACCGTTCCAATACCCGAAGGCCGTGCAGGATCTGTTGCAGCCGTATCTGGAGCGCGTGGGCATATCGGAACGCGTAGAGAGCTGGGCTAGGCAGTTGGCCGCCGGAGCCAATTGGCAGACCACCCGATTTTTAACCGCCCTGAACCAAACCATCCGGAAATTCAACTACGAAATTCGGGAAGTAGGCGCACCATTCGCGCCTGAGCAAACGCTGACCCTGCAAAAAGGCTCTTGCCGCGACTACACAACCCTGTTTATGGCGGCCTGCCGGAGTTTGGGACTTGCCGCCCGATTCGTGAGCGGGTATTTATTTGGCAATCCGCAACAGGAACACCAGCTTCATGCCTGGGCTGAAGTCTACCTGCCCGGTGCGGGCTGGCGCGGATTTGACCCAACCGAAGGCTCCGTGGTGGTTAACCGGCACATTTTTCTAACCTCAACGGCTAAGCCTGAGTTGGCAGCCCCCATTAGTGGTACGTTTCAGGGGCACGCCCATTCGACCATGCGGTCAGAGCTGATGTTTGTATGAAAAGGTAAGAGGTAAGGGATAAGTGACTGACGCTTCAGAAATACACTTACTCCTTACCCCTTACTCCTTACTACTTACTGACTATCTTTGCATACTTATACAAGACTATTTATCAAACCCATCACGTGGCATTAATTAAGTCTATTTCCGGGATTCGAGGGACGATTGGAGGGCGCAGCGGAAACGGACTGACTCCGTTGGATGTGGTGAAATTTACAGCCGCTTTCGGACAATGGCTGCGGCAGCGCAACCCCGAACGGCAAACCGTTGTGATTGGGCGGGATGGTCGGCTGTCGGGCGAGATGGTGTCAAAATTAGTAGCCGCTACGTTACAGGGACTTGGTCTGAACGTCATCGACCTTGGCCTTTCAACAACCCCCACCGTTGAACTGGCCGTAGCGGGCGAAGGCGCATCGGGCGGAATTATTCTGACCGCCAGCCACAATCCTATCCAGTGGAATGCCCTTAAACTCCTGAACGAAACCGGCGAATTTATCTCAGCCGATGATGGTGCCGAAGTGCTGGCTATTGCTGAAGCTGAGTCGTTCGACTTCGCCGAAGTACGTAAATTAGGTCAGTATCAGACCGATACAACCTGGCTGCAAAAACACATTGATCAGATTCTCGCGCTGCCCTTAGTTGATCGCGAAGCCATTGCTACCCGTAATTTCCGGGTTATTGTCGATGCCGTCAATTCAACCGGAGGCATCGCGGTACCGATGCTGCTGGAAGCACTCGGCGTGGAGCAGATCACTAAACTGCATTGCGAACCCACCGGAAATTTTGCCCACAATCCGGAGCCGCTCCCCGAAAATCTGCGCGATATTATCAAGGAGATGGAGAAAGGCAACGCCGATATTGGCATTGTGGTTGACCCCGATGTGGATCGGCTGGCCCTGATTTGCGAAGACGGCTCGACGTTTGGTGAGGAATATACATTAGTTGCCGTGGCCGATTATGTCCTGAAAAACCAGCCCGAAGGACAGGCCGGAAACACCGTTTCCAATATGTCGAGCACGGTAGCCCTGCGCGATGTGACCCGCAAGTATGGCGGTCAGCACTTCGCGTCGGCAGTGGGCGAAGTGAACGTAGTGGACATGATGAAGGCCAAAAACGCGGTTATTGGCGGGGAAGGCAACGGCGGTATTATTTACCCCGATCTGCACAATGGCCGCGACGCGCTGGTGGGTATTGCCCTGTTCCTGACGCATCTGGCGAAGTTTGGCAAGTCGATTTCGATGCTGCGCCGAACGTACCCGAATTACTATATTTCCAAGAATAAAATTGAACTCACGCCTGACATCGACGTGGATGCGGTGCTGGAACGAATTCAGGCTAAATACGCCAAAAACCCAATCAACACCATCGACGGCGTGAAAATCGAGTTCGACAAAGAGTGGGTTCACCTGCGACGGTCGAATACAGAATCCATTATTCGCATATATTCCGAATCCGATACGCTCGCCACAGCCGATCACCTCGCCGGAAAAATCATCAATGATATTCGGGAAGTACTGGCCGAAACGCGGTGAACAACAGGACATAAAAAAACGGGTACAGCAGTTTGCTGTACCCGTTTTTTTATGTCCTCAACGCCTACCGATTGGTCGAGGTCGTGTTCCGGTCGTCATCATAATACGTATCGTTTGATACGTTTGTCTGACCGCCGGTTGTATTTCTCGCGTCGATGTTCTCAACATCAACCTCGGTGCTGCGAACCGTTTCGCGAATCGTTTCCTCGCGTTCGTTCACTTCCTTACCAACCGAAATTTCTTCAACGACGTTTGCCGTCTTCGATACGACTGGTATTTCGGCGTGTTCGGTCATGCTGATTTCACCTTCCTGAAAAGCGTTCAAATCGGCATCCGTAGCTGGCCGGTTAACAGGGTTGCGCTGAACGGTAACACGCTCTTCGCGCAAACGAAGGCTTTCTTCAACGGGCCGCTCAACAATGCGGCTCCGTACCCGAACGCCACCCCGTTCAACGTCACGCTTACCCACTTCAAGATTTTCCTGGATAACCTTGATCGTCTGATCGTTATCGGTCGTCAGATCGCGATTGGTTGTCAGATCGTGGCTGGTCGTGTCGGTATAACCCGTGCCGATTGCTTCGTCGCTCACAACAGCTCCCGCCATTGTACCCGTTGCTCCCGTTGTGCCATAGCCATACTGAGCGTCGCGCTCATCAACGTCAACGGCACCGTTATCATCGAGGATATCGGCAGCACGCTCGGCTTCGTCGTCCGACTGCGCATGAACCGTTACGATGGAACTACGATCACCAACGCGCGAATACCGGTCGGCGTCATCACTACCGCCAAAAAGCGAGCTAAAGAAATCACCGATGCTGCTACCAACATCTTTTGTGTTGTCAACGGCTTCTTCAGCATACGTACCGCTTGTGTTGCGATGACGATCCGGAACGATGCTGCCGTCATTGCTTGTGCTGTCTGCATTTGATGTGTAGTCGCCTGTTTGCGCTGACAAATCAATGCTACTACGCGAAAAACCTGCGCTTACCAATTGATCTACTGCTTGCTGAGCTTCTGTAGCGTTGTCGAATACGCCGATTACTGTGTGTGCCATGCTGGTTTTACTGGTTTAAGCGTTGAGAGTTTGATTTAGACTGATCTATAACGAAGGCCCCATTAGTCAGGCCGGACGTTCGGGTTCACTGGCAATGCGATCGACAGTAATTTCCTCTTTTCGGAGTATTATCCGCTGCGGATCATTTTCGGTCACTTGTCGTCTGGTAACATGCACCTCTTCAACAAGCACCAGTTTTTTCTCCAGTACCAATACCTCTTTCAAGACTGGATATATCGTTGTATCGCCGTCGACGCGAACCGCTGGCGGTGTGTCAACGTACTGATTCAGGGCAACCCGCTCAACAGTAAATTCTTCACGAAGGAGTGGAAGATTAACCAGTTCCTCTTCCTCATGAACCGTTTTAACGATCCGCAGCCGGCCCGTCTCCACAACCTGTTTGCTGATCTGGACCTGCTCTTCGATGACCGGAATAATCAGGCGTTCCGTCTCTGTATTGCCACTCATTAGTGGCAATGATGGGTCGTCTAAGCGTACGTTATTGTCGGTTTGATCCATTGAGTTAGTGGCTGTTAAAATCAACGTGCCTGCCTGATGATTTGCCTGTTGTCCCTCTATAAAGTGTATCTTGTCCTATTTGTTCTATATTTTTTATGATTATTATTTATGGGTCTTTGTCAACCTGATCATCAGTCTCACATTCCGTGGATGGCCCTCGACACAACTCGATTTCGTTGCCCATCACAGGCCCCTATCCTGTGGAATAATCTACTCAATCCGTGCTGCTGATGGAGAATAAAATGATACCTATTTAAAATTATTTCCTTATCAATCAGTACGTTGTATAACTTGAAATCTGTGTGGCACACTTTTTAGACAAGATGGGTAATCCCAAACGAAACTAAAACCCAACAGCATTATGAGCTTTTTGAAAGGAGTACTAACCGGCCTGGCCATTGGCTATCTGACGGCTCCCCGCAGTGGAAAAGATACCCGCGAGAAATTGACCAAAAATATCAACGATCTACAGGAACAATGGGAAGAAGGCGTTTCGCAAGTGAAAGAAGGTGTTTCGCAGGTGAAATCGCAGGTTGACAAACTGACCGGTAAGGCCGAAGCCAAAGTTGACCAGTATGCCGATCAAGCCGAGAACACGTTTGATCAGTACAAAAACGAATCGACGTCGGCTCACAATCAGACCAAAACTGATTACAACAACACGGTTGACAGAGCAGCAAATGCATCACACTCCGGCATCTCGGATGCTGAGGACGCATTGAAATTCAACTAAGTTACCTATTCTTCTACCACTGGATTTTTAGATCCAACCCACATCGTTGAAGCGTCTGTGTTCTGACCAATCGGTCGAAACGCAGACGCTTTTGTCATTTAATTACCGTTCCCTCAATGAGTTAACGTTCGTGTTTGTATTATTTCGTCTTTTCCGACTAATGCACTGAACACCTCGTTAGCCATGACATTACTCATACTCCCGCCCCCGTCTGCCCGCTTCTGCGGCCTGCGGATTGGACTATTTTTACTGCTCTTCACTCCGCTCCTTTCCGGTTGCATGACCACGCGCGTCGTGACCGAACCCGACGCCGATACGCCCGAGGGAGTGCCCTATACGCAGAAAACCGTAACGGCTTATTTCTGGGGGCTGAAACAACCCATCGACCTCAAACCACCCTGCGATCCGCGTTTTAACCACCTCAACGGCGTAATGGTCCGTTCAAATTTTGGGCATTATCTATTGACCACCGTTACGCTCGGCATGGTTCATAAGCAGAATGTGCGGTGGTATTGTGCCCCGTTTGTGCCCCGCCGGGATTCCATCTGATTCGTTACCCACCTAAACACCTTCCTCTCATGGACTTGCCCAACGGACTTCAGCTATTGGATGTCAGTGAACTGACGAATAAACACGAGAATTTTACGCAGAAGCTAACGCCCAATGCCTCGTTTAAACTACGGATTCCAACAGTTCCCGCTGATTTGCGGGGTGCGTACCGCCGAACAACGGCCAACTTTCAGTGGTTGATCCGCCACGCAATTGATAACGGTCTGCGCCTGCGGGCTATCGGCAAAAACTGGTCTTTTGCGAAAGTAGGCGTCACGAACGGGGGAATGATTGATGCCAATGCGCTGACAACAACGTTTGGTATTCGTGCCGCGTCCGTCGATCCCGCTTATATCGCCAAAGGAAAATCGGCTGGTAATCTGATCTTTACGGAGTGCGGCCTGACGGTTCACCTGCTGGAGAAAATGCTCGAAGAAAGCAACAAATCCGTTCGGGCGTCGGGTGCGAGCAATGGGCAGACGATTGCCGGAGCCATCTCGACCGGTACGCACGGAGCCGCTTTTGATTTTGGGGCCGTTCAGGATACGGTCGTTGGCATTCACCTCGTTTGCGGCCCCGACCGCCACGTCTGGCTCGAACGGGCGTCCAACCCCGTTACGTTGGCCAACTTTACAACCAATCTGGGTATTTCGGAAGTGCTGCGTGATGATGACCTGTTCAATGCCGTTCTGGTCAGTTTTGGCTCATTTGGCTTCATTCACGGACTGCTGCTCGAAGTTGAAGAGATGTTCTGGCTCAAATCGTATAGCACCAATAACATTCCGTACGGTGCTGCGCTCAAAAAAGCCATGACCGACTGTGATTTTTCGGGCCTTACCGCCCACTTCGACCCGCCCCTTCCCGCGCCATCATCCAGCGAAAAACCGTATCATTTTCAGGTGATGATTAATCCGCATCAACTCGACTTAACCGGGGTGGATAAAGAGAAAGGTGCGTTTGTCCGGGTGTTGTATAAACACACTACCAAACCGGGCGACGGCGTGCCTCCCCCGCCCAAACCCGATTTTATTTACGGCGACGATACGCTCGGGCTGATGCAAAAAATACTGGACGTACTAAAACCACGCCAGCTAATACCTACGCTGGTCAATAGATTATATCCGGCG
>JANPJE010000010.1:0-2633 GCA_031425355.1 Spirosoma sp.
AAGGTATTCGACATCAAATAAAAATGGCGTAAACGGTGCGGTGAAAGCACTACGTCCGCTCACGGCCATTGCCCCGAACGTATCGCCGTGGTAGGCGTTGACAAAGGCGACAATTTTTCGGCGCGGCTGGCCGAGATTGTGCCAGTATTGAAATGCCATTTTCAAGGCTACTTCAACTGCCGTTGAACCGTTATCGGAGTAAAAAACTTTCGCCTGATTTTGCGGAAGAATTGCCAGCAACCGCTCGGCCAGTTCAACGGCCGGCTGGTGTGTAAATCCCGCAAAAATGACGTGTTCGAGTGTCTGAAGTTGTTCCGCTACCCGTTGCGCAATGTGCGGATGAGCATGGCCGTGCAGGTTGACCCACCACGACGAAATCATGTCTAAATACTCGCGGCCATCGGCTCCATATAGCACTGATCCCTTGCCACTTACGATTGGAACCGGTAGGGGAGCCGTCTGCATCTGCGTGAACGGATGCCAGATAACGGCCCGGTCACGGTCTGCTAAATTGTTCATGTACGAAATAACTCTTGGTAAATAATTAGGTCAGATAAACCACTTCCCCTGCGCTTTCAGCACCTGCTCGATCACATCCCGAACAGCTCCGCGCCCACCCGATTTTGGCGATACGTAGTCACAAATTGCCTGAACTTCATCCACTGCATCGGCGGGGCAGGTGCTAAAAACCGATGGACGACTCAAGATTTCGTGGTCGGGCAGATCGTCGCCCATGTACAGAATCTCGGCTTCATTCAGGCCGTCGCGAGCAATATAACCGAGGTACGCATTTACTTTCTGGTCAGATGGGCCACCCATGAAAACGTCTATTACGTTCATACTCGCCAGCCAGTTTCGAACACCTTCGGCATTGGAAACCGACAGAATCGCCACCCGAAATCCGGCTTTCAAGGCCTGCTTAATGGCATACGTATCCCGAATATAAACCGTTCGGAAGCGTTCGCCAGAAGCCAGCAAACCGACGGTGCCATCGGTCAGTACGCCATCCACATCAAAAATAAAGATTTTAATCTGACCAAATCGGTCTTGTATCGCTGTCATGCTGCAAGTTTAGTAAAAACCGCCCGACAGTTCCGTATTTTTGCTGAATGAATCCTCTCAACACGCTCCCGGCTGGATTGCTCTCGACTGGTTTGTCCCCCGCTGGATTGCCCCCGGCATTTCAGGAACAGATGCAGATCCAGTTGGGAACTAATTTTCCTGAATTTGAAGCGGCTCTGACGCAGCCAACACCCGTGAGCATACGTATCAATCCACGCAAACGGGCTTTCGATACGGCTGGTTTAGAGTCGGTTCCGTGGTGTGCCGAGAGTTTTTATCTGGCAGAACGGCCGAGTTTTACACTCGATCCGCTGTTTCAGGCTGGGGGGTACTACGTACAGGAAGCGTCATCAATGCTCCTGTACGAAGCTTTAAAACAAAGCGTCAATTTAAGTCGTCCGCTTCGGGTGTTGGATTTATGCGCGGCTCCGGGTGGCAAAAGTACCTTGCTGGCATCGGCACTGCACCCCGATAGTCTGCTGATTTGCAACGAAGTAATTCGTAGCCGGGTGTCGGTATTGCGCGAAAATCTCGATAAGTGGGGCTATCCAAACGTTGTTGTGAGTAGCCACGACCCGGAGGATATGGGTAAACTGGCGGGTTTTTTCGATCTGGTAGTGGTTGATGCGCCCTGTTCGGGCGAAGGACTATTTCGTAAAGATCCCGACGCTATTCTGCAGTGGTCGGAAGCGAACGTGCAGCTTTGCTCGTTCCGGCAAAAGCGGATTCTGGCCGCAGCCGCATCGTTGCTGGATAAAGACGGAGTTCTGATTTATAGCACCTGTACCTATAATGACATCGAAAATGACGAGAATGTCCGTTACCTGACCGAAAACGGCTTTCGGAATCGCCCGCTCATTTTGCCATCTGAATGGAATATAGTTGAGAAACAGGCTGGTGACCCGGAAACAGGCGATGCTGTCGGCTATCAGTGCTATCCACATCGGGTTCGGGGCGAAGGTTTTTTCATCAGCGTTTTTCAGAAAACGGCGTTTACAGCACCGGTGAAATTAGATGCACGCACATTTCGCACCATCCGGGCACTACGTCCCCGCGAAACGGCTTCGGCGGCTAAATGGCTCCAGAATCCGGGCGATTTTTCCTTTTGGGAAAAACCTAATGGCGACGTAATGGCGCTGCCGAAAGCCCTGGAAAA
Source organism: Spirosoma sp. (assembly GCA_031425355.1). Taxonomy (GTDB): domain Bacteria; phylum Bacteroidota; class Bacteroidia; order Cytophagales; family Spirosomataceae; genus Spirosoma. The sequence continues at coordinate 2,219 of JANPJE010000010.1, forward strand.
GACGTTTTTGTTTCTGGACAGCGCCCTGCACAACAAAGGTTTTGGCTTGGAGATGGGTCAGTTTAAAGGGCAGGATTTCATTCCGTCGCACGCGCTGGCCCTAAGCACAGCCATTAACCAAAGTATACCGGCCATATCGTTGAGCAAGGAAGATGCGCTGCGGTACTTTAAGAAAGAAAATTTAGTGTTCGATGAACCCGTTAGAGGCTGGTTGTTAGCTAAATACAACGGGCTGAATCTGGGCTGGATGAAGGGCGTCGGTAATCGGGTAAATAACTATTTGCCGAAGGACTGGCGTATTCGCATGGACCTGAAAACGGAGTATTTTGACTAACTTTCGGCAATCCCAACCACCTGACTACTGCACTTATGAAACGTATTTTACTAATCGTCGGCATTCTGCTGGCCGGTCTGA
>JANPJE010000011.1:0-2028 GCA_031425355.1 Spirosoma sp.
CCTACGAACGACGGAGTCGCAAACGGCCACCCCGCCGGTCTATGCCTGGGCCGACCCGAATTACGCCCTCGTTCACGCGTCGATTGTCGATTGTAATCGTAATTTGCTGAACGACTTACGGGGTTTGGGCGGTGCCGAAACGACGGGTGCCGATAATTTCGAGACGATTCGACTGGTGTATGCCGCGTATGAATCGGCAGCAAAAAATGAGGTGATAAAACTCAATTAACCCATTGCCAAACGCCATGCTCGAAGTTCGCCAGGTCAGCAAAACATTTCCCGGTATAAACGCGCTCGACCAAGTGTCGTTTGCGGCACAGCCGGGTGAAATTCACGCGCTCTGTGGCGAAAACGGGGCGGGCAAAAGTACGCTGCTCAACATCCTCACGGGGAACCTGCAACCGACTGCCGGACAGATTTTTATCAACGGTAACGCCGTACGAATCGACAATCCGGCACACGCTACGAAATTGGGCATTGCCATTGTTTATCAGCAACTTAGCTTAGTCGATAGCTTGTCGGTAGCCGAAAATATATTTGCCAATCGTCAGCCGCGTGATAGTTTCGGCCTGATCCGATACCGGGCTTTATACGACGCTGCCCAAACCCTGCTGACCCGGCTTAACCTGCCCGACATACGATCCGAAACGCTGGTTGGCGAGTTGTCTCCGGGGCGGAAGCAGATGGTCGAAATTGCCAAAGCTCTATCGCAAAATCCAGACATTTTACTGCTCGATGAACCTACAGCTTCGCTTACCGACAGCGAAACAAAAACCCTGTTCGCGCTGCTGCGGCAACTGCGGGAACAGGGTAAAACCATCGTGTACATCTCGCATCGGCTGACCGAAATTTTTGCCTTCGCTGATCGCGTTTCGGTGTTGAAAGACGGTCGGCATCAGGGTACATTTTCCGTTGGCGAACTCACCCCCGACCAGCTTATCCGGCTGATGGTTGGCCGCGATCTGGTAAACGTACCAACCGAATCGCGGGCTACAAATGAAGTTTTGCTGACGGTTGCGGGGTTGTCAGGCGAACGGTTTCGCAACGTGAGTTTCAGGTTGCATCGGGGCGAAATTCTGGGGCTGGCCGGTCTGGTTGGGGCGGGTCGGACGGAGATTACCCGCGCTATTTTTGGGATCGACGTACTGAAAACGGGTTCTGTTGAATTGAACGGTTCGTCAGTCACTATTCGGCATCCGGCTGATGCGGTAAATCTGGGCGTAGGGTATTTGCCCGAAGAACGGAAAGCGTTAGGTTTGTTCATGGAGCAATCGGTGGCGCAGAATATTGTGGCTGTGAAACCACCGTCAACCGGTCCGTGGTTCACTGCCCGTCGCGTGGTGGCCATTGCCAATGAATACCGGCAGAAACTCGATATTCGAACGCCGTCGGTGCAGCAGCGGGTCGATGCGCTGAGTGGCGGAAATCAGCAGAAAACCATGCTCGCTCGCTGGCTTCTGACCGATCCTGACGTACTGATTGTTGACGAACCCACGCATGGAATCGACGTTGGTTCGAAGGCTGAAATTTATGATCTGCTACGGCAGTTGGCCCGACAGGGAAAAGGTATCTTGCTCATTTCGAGTGAGTTGCCTGAGTTGATTTTACTGTCTGATCGAATTCTGGTCATTCGTGATGGACAGGTATCGGGCGAACTTAGTCGTGCCGATGCGACCGAAGAACGTATTATGAACCTGGCTACAACCTGATCTCAATGGCTCAAATTTTACAGGCCGGACCCGTGCGCGTTCGGTACGAGAACGGTTTTTTACGCTATCTGTCTCTCGGCGAAACAGAGGTTGTTCGCATGATTTATTTCGCCATCCGCGACCAGTACTGGCGAACCGCTCAGGTGACTCTTACCAATGAACAAATCGAACAAACGACCGACTCGTTTCGGGTAAATTATGACTGGCAGACAATCGATTATGGTATTCAGATGACGGGTCAGGTATCCATTATTGGCGAGTCGGACGGGACAATTTCGGTCGATTTTTACGGCAAAGCACTCAATCAGTTTTCGCGAAA
>JANPJE010000012.1:0-5859 GCA_031425355.1 Spirosoma sp.
GCCACGAAATAAGCCGCGTCCAGCACTAACCGGTTATTGAGAAACCGCGCATCCAAACCAATTTCGTACTGCGACGTAGCCTGGGGTTTGATGTTTGGGTTGTTGAGCGTATTAGTGAAATAACCGGCGGGCTGGTTGTTATACACCAGCGGAGTACCATAAACGGCTGAGTTCTGGTAGGTTGGTCCGTCATACGACGATGCATAGTTGTCGCCGTAGCCCAGTGGGAACGAACCGCCCGGTGTGGAGCCGATGGTAGAGCGGGTTAGGCCATCTTTTACGTTGGCATACGATCCGCGCAGTTTCAGGAACGAAATCGCCTGTGGCAGTTGCACGTAATCCGAGATGACAGTGCTCAGGGCTACCGACGGATAGAAGAACGTGTTGTTTCCTTTGGGCAATGTCGAAAGCTGATCCACCCGGCCCGTTGTCGAGAGTGTTACGAAATCGCGGAAGGTAAAGTCAGCCGAATAGAACGCCGAATTCACCCGCATATCGGCCAGATAGCTCGAAAAATAACCGGGACGGGCCGAGTTGGCGAAGTTATATACGCCCGGTACGTTCAGGTAATTAGTGGTGGCGTAATTGGAGTTGAAGTTGAAAATCCGCAGGTTACCCCCGGCTACCGCGTTGACCGATAAGGACGGCAGCACTTTCCGGTTGTATTTCAGCAGCAGTTCGGTGTTGCTGTCGAACAGGTTCCGGCGGTCTTCGCGGTAATCGCCCATCGCTTCTTCACGTCCATAAGTCGTGGCCGAGTACGGAAATTTCTCGGTCCGCAGCAGGTTCCAGGTCGAAACCTGCGTCCGCAACGTAGCGTCGAACCCGTCGGCAATGGTGTAGCGCATCAGTGCCTGACCAATCACGTCGGTTTTATAATGACCCCGTAGCCACTCTTTAGCGGCAAACCAGGGGTTGTTGTAGCGGGCGTAATCAGGATAAATCTGCTGGATACCTTCTTTACCCGGCTGCCAGTAGTTTTTCAGATCATCGACACTCCAGTCGGCACCGCCCCAGATCACCATGTTGTAAATCAGCGAGTTAGGACCGTAATTCACGTCCGGGTAGTTCGGCGTGTACTGTTTGTTGTATTGCAGACCGGTCTCGAACCGAAGTTTGGGCGTGAAATTGTAGCCCGCCGTGATGTTGAGGTTGGTCGTGTTCAGCTTCGTGTTCGGCACAATTCCCTTCTGGTAGTTGTGCGACAGCGACACACGCAAATCATGTTTCTCACCCGTCGATGAAACCGATATGTTGTTGGTCGAGAGAATCCCGGTCTGAATAAACCGGCTCAGGTTGTCTTTACCCCGTGCCGTCCAGGGCGTCGGCTGACGGTCGCTCACAAACGGCTTGATACCCGGAAAGGCGTAGTTCGTTGTGAAGGTTTGCCCCGGAACAACCGGACTGTCGTACTGGGGAATCAACTGACCGTCAAAACGGGGACCCCACACATCATAGTCAGCATCGTTATAACCGGCACCCTTACCGTTTCCATAAGCATAAACGCCGTGATCGCCGGGGCCGTAGAGGTCCTGCACTTTGGGAATCGCGATAAATCCGGATTCAGCCATCTGGCTCGTGTTGACCTCAACCGAGAAGCCGCGCTTGTCTTTCGAGCCGCGCTTGGTCGTAATCAGGATAGCTCCGTTCTTACCCCGAAACCCGTACAGGGCCGATGCCGACGCACCTTTCAGCACGGTGTACGTATCAATATCATCGGCAGAAATGTTCCAGGTATCCGAGTTAATCGGTACGCCATCGACCACAAATAATACGTCGGTGTTACCCCGCAGCACGATGCTTGGCCGACGCAGCAATTCTGCCGACGAACCGATGGTCAGACCGGCTACTTTACCGACGAGGGAATTTATCGGGTTAGGCTCGCGGGCTTTGATGAGTTGGTCACCGCCGACCGTCTGGATCGAGGTGCCGATGTTGCGAACGTCTTTTTTGATACCGAGGGCTGTCACCACAACTTCGTTCAGTGTGGAGGTGGCGGCTCTCAGCGATACGTTGAGCGTTGACCGGTTTCCGATAGCCAGTTCCTGCGGTTCATACCCGATGAACGAGAACGTCAGTGTGCGATTTTCGCCCGGTACGCTGATCGAGTAATTCCCGTCGGCCCCGGTGGTCGTGCCGGTGGTTGTTCCTTTGATAACGATGGAGACACCCGGCAGCGGCTGATTGTCATCGGCCGACAGGACCCGGCCCGAAATTGTTTGCGCGAGAGCCGACAGGCCGGGCAGCAGACAAAACAAAAACGCCACAGCAACGGTCCGAAACAGTTGTTGTGGCGCAGTAAGAGGTAAAAAGAGGCTCATACGTATTACAGGTTAGTTACTACTTGAGTAATTTCCCGCAAAAGTACGCGCCTACTGTTACGTCAATATTGGCGACTCGTTAACGCTTTGTTACCAGACAAACTAAAACTTCATATATCTTTAATACGCTGTGTATCTGCCTATTTACCTCTTTTCATGTTAGCCATCAGGGACTACGACTGCTGAATTGGTACGTCAAACAGGGATGCAATACTTTGTTCGGCGTAGCCCGCCCCCGAACTTATGCCTTTCCCGCCAATTCCAGTGACGATCCGGATGTTTTCGTCGATGTCATACTCGAAAATTTCGGCCTTCGTCTGGCTGTAAAAACCCGCCCACGTTTTTCGGATAGTTATTGGAAACCGGACAATCCGCCGGGCTTCGGCCAGCATCAGGTCGTTAATAAAATCCTGCGTGTGGTAGCCGAGATCTTCGGCCTGCGCAGCCTCGGCGTACTCGTGCGAGTCACCAATGATAATGGACCCGTCGGTGGCCTGCTTGAACAGGATATGAATGCCCCATTTTTTCAGTTCAGCCAGATGGTCGGGTGTTTTCAGACCGGCGTAGGATGGGCATTCCTGAAAGGCTTCGTACCGGCGGATGGTCAGGCCCGTCAAGATATTTCCCGGCAGATTCAGCCCCGTAACCGGCTCGGCCAGCAGCATTTGCAATTTGCTGACGACTAATCCCGCTTCGGCCAGCACATCCGGAAACAGCAGCCGAACCTCATGACCGCTGCAAATCAGCACGCGCCCGGCCTGAAACCGCTCCCGATTACTGAGCGTCACGATGGCGCCCGAATAATTGGATTGCACATCGACCACAGCCGAACCGGGTCGATACTCGACGCCGTATTTTTTCTGTACAAAGGCAATCAATCGGTGAATCATCTGCTCCGGTTCGACACTTAGCTCATCCGGGAAAAACAGCCCGCCCACTACATAATCGGGTTGCAGAGCCGGGTATTTATCGAGGCACTGGATTTTGGAAAGCAGTTCGCTACGATAGCCGATACGCTGGTAACGGTCGTGCAATTCGTTGGCGAGCGTCCACTCATCGGCGTCCGATGCGATGTAAATTGTGCCGTTTGCCCGAACGCTCAGGTCCGTTTCCTGCTGAATGGTTCGGTAGATTTCCAGGCTCCGGCGACCGTAATCGAACCAGCGTCCAGCCAGTCCTGAGGGCACCGCCTGTCCGAAATTGCGCACCGTTGCCCCAACTGGATACCGGTCTTTTTCGAGCAGCAGCACCCGCTTTCCGGCTTTGGCCGCGTGGTAGGCATGGAATGTACCGAGCGCACCGGCACCGACAATGATTAAATCGTAGGAGGGCATGATTTAATAAGAAGGAGGAAAGGGAATAAGAGGCATGAAGGGAGAAGAGAATTCACTGGTTTGCCCCTTTACACCATAACTTCACGGGATGCCAGTAGGGCGGGCAATTCGGTCAGCGAGTTGAGTAGTAAATCATGCGGGGAGGCCTCTAACTGCTCGCGGGAGTGGGTTCCGTTCGTAACACCCAAATTCAGCGCGACACCAGCCGCCCGGCCCGACAGTAAATCCGAAGGCGTATCGCCAATGTTGATAACCGCTTTTGAATTGCTGATGCCGAGCAATTGCATAGCCCGCTCGATCATGTGCGGATACGGACGGCCCCGCTCCACCTCATCGCTGGCAATCGACACCTGAAGCAGACTATCAGCCGTGCCCACCCGCCGACCGTCGAGGCCGTTGAGCCAGCCTAATTTTTCGAGAATAATGTCAGTCACAACGCGGTAGAAACCGGTTGTCAAAGCAATAGCAATACCCCGCTCGCGCAGGTAGGCAAACGTCTCCAGGCAACCTTCGGTGGGTGTGGCTCCGTTCGTGAGGTAATGCTGTTCGAGTATCCGCCGGAAGGTAGCGTAGGACACATCGACCTGCCGCTGAACGTCGGGATGAACATCGCCCAACTGTTCTTTCCAGAGTGTTTCAAAGACGTAGCGTTTGGCAAGACCCTGCATGGCGAGGATACGCTCACCCGTAACGAACAGGCCCGTTTCGGCGGCTGCTTCGGCAAAACACCGCTCCACCTCATGATGGTCGGTTACGGTTGTACCGGCCATATCAAAAACCACTAATTCAATTGGTTGCATGGTTTATAAAGTCAGAGGAAAAAGTGGGCAAATGAACGGAAACTTTCGCAATGGTTTACCGGGTTCGTATTAAGAAAATAATAAATTCATTTACTCCACGGCAGCGGCTGACCGTCCCCGGCCCCCTCCCCTTATTTTAGGGGAGGGGAAACTCACCAAATAAAGAATTTCGTATTAGGCTTGCCTTTAGTAGAATTGTTTTCTGTCACGTCTCCTCTCCCCTTATTTCAAGGGCCGGGGACAGACGGCTGCTATCGTGGGGTACATCAGTACATTTACAACTGATGTAGGAGTTCGGCATTTCCAAGATCATCAATTTTACAGTGCAAACGTTGCCGCAAACGTTTGCACAAAAAAGTATTATTATTTAATCTGAAATTGCACTAACCCTATACATTCGTGTACTATGTTTAGCGGAAATATGCTTGATTGACAATTTTCTATTCTATTCAGTCTACAGCTAACACAAGTCAAGCCAAAATTTCACCAATACGTACCGGGTCAATTCCCGTCTTAAAACAATAAATCCCTATCGCCCCACAGGCAATCTATACGTGTATGCAAGCAGAAACAATTACGCAAACAGGAAGCAAAACCGAACAGGAAATCATTTTTGACAGCCGGTATGCCTCCTCGCCCGGCGAAGTGAAAGGGATGGATACGGCCCAACTTCGGCAAAATTTCCTGATCGAAAACCTGTTCACCGCCAACCAGTTCCGGTGGGTATTGACTTTCTTTGACCGCTACCTGACGGGGGGAATTATGCCGCTCGATGGTCCGGTTTCTCTCCACGCGCCCAACCAACTCAAAGCCGCTTATTTTCTGGAACGGCGCGAACTGGGCATCATCAACGTGGGTGGTCCGGGGCAGGTCATGGCCGGTGGCATTTCGTATGATCTGGATTACAAGGAAGCCCTTTACATCGGGCAGGGCACCGAAACCGTACAATTTCTTTCCCATACGCCCGATTCACCCGCTAAGTTTTACCTCAACTCCACGCCCGCCCACAAGAGCTACCCGACTCGTAAAGTGTCCCGGACAGATGCCGAAGTGGTTGAGATGGGCAGCATGGGAACAGCCAACCATCGGATAATCAACAAGTTGTTAGTAAACAGTGTGCTCCCCACCTGTCAGCTTCAAATGGGCATGACGGAGTTAAAATCGGGCAGCGTTTGGAACACCATGCCCGCCCACATCCACGACCGCCGAATGGAAGTATACTTCTATTTCGAGGTGCCACAAGGCCAAAGCGTATGTCATTTTATGGGGCAGCCGCAGGAAACCCGCCATATCTGGATGCAGAACGAGCAGGCCGTTATTTCGCCCAACTGGTCGATTCACTCCGGAGCCGGTACGTCAAATTATACGTTTATCTGGGGCATGGCCGGTGAAAACCTCGACTAC
>JANPJE010000013.1:0-30194 GCA_031425355.1 Spirosoma sp.
ATGTAGGAGAACACTAAAGCTGTTGCGCCGGGCGATGTGTTTAACGAAAACCGTCCTTCAGCGTCCGTAACAGAGCCAGTCGTTGTATTCTTGACAACCACACTCACACCGGGTAAGCCCTGATTTTGCTCATCAACTACTTTCCCCGTAATCTTCGATTGGGCCATCACCCCAACGGAGCAAAACAAACTTAGTAGCAGCAGACAAAACGCGGTGCGTCGAGACCGGACCGCGTTTGTCAGGAAGGAACCATCTCGTAATGAGTAGGCCCTCAGGTTGGTAAATTGTTTTTGCATAAACTTTATCCTGTTTAACTGTAGGTATTACAGCATAAAGCTCAATACTTAAGTCTATTTACTCATCATATATTACTAAAAGCTGACTACATTTTGACTATATTTTCCATTCAATCCCTTAATAGTCATATTACCATTACTGAAATACCACTACGTATAAGTTACGACCTACGATATTCGCCCCCAGTTACTGTCGGTTTGTTTAATATTGTCGACGTGGTTGCGGATGGGCGCGTGCTGGGGAAGCACGAGTTCGGGGTCTTCGGTCAGGATAGCCTGAGCCGATTCGCGGGCGGCAGTCAGAATGGCACCGTCTTTGGCTAAATCGGCAATCATCAAATCCATCACCCCGCTCTGCTGCGTCCCGGTCAGATCGCCGGGGCCGCGCAGTTGCAGGTCCACATCGGCAATCTCGAACCCGTTGTTAGTGCGGATCATGGTTTCGAGTCGGGTACGGGTATCGCTGCTCAATTTGTAGCCGGTCATCATCACGCAATACGACTGGTCGGCGCCCCGCCCTACCCGACCGCGCAACTGGTGCAACTGCGACAGGCCAAATCGCTCGGCACTCTCGATCACCATCACGCTGGCATTCGGTACGTTCACACCCACCTCGATCACCGTTGTGGCAACCATAATATGGGTTTCCTGCTTCAGGAACCGCTTCATCTCGTCGTCTTTTTCGTACGGCAGCATCTTACCGTGCAGCATTCCGATTTCATATTTGGGTCTCGGAAAGGCCCGCTGCATACTCTCGAAACCGTCCATGAGGTCTTTATAATCCAGCTTCTCCGACTCTTCGATCAATGGATAAACGACGTAAATCTGCCGACCGAGTTCAATCTGCTGGCGCATAAACCCGAACACTTCGGCCCGGTGCTTATCGTATTTGTGCACCGTTTTGATGGGCTTGCGTCCCTTCGGCAATTCGTCAATTACCGATACGTCAAGGTTCCCGTAGAGCGTCATGGCGAGGGTTCGGGGAATGGGCGTGGCCGTCATGACTAAAATATGGGGCGGCACGGTTTCGTTTTTTCGCCACAGCTTAGCCCGCTGCGCCACACCGAACCGGTGCTGTTCGTCGATGATGCACAAGCCGAGATTTTTATACTGAACCACATCTTCGAGCAGGGCGTGCGTCCCGACCAGAACGTGCATTTTGCCCGACTGCAGTTCGTCATGCAGCACAACCCGGCGTTTTTTGTTGGTCGAACCGGTCAGAATGCCGAGGTTCAGGCCCATCGCGTCGGCAAAGGGTTTGAGGCCGTTGTAATGCTGATCGGCCAGAATCTCGGTGGGGGCCATCAGGCAGGCCTGAGCACCGTTGCCAATCGCCATCAGACAGGCAATAAACGCCACAATGGTTTTACCGCTACCCACATCGCCCTGCAACAGCCGGTTCATCTGTTTGCCGGTCAGGAAATCGGCATAGATTTCTTTAATGACGCGCTGTTGTGCACCCGTTAACTCGAACGGTAACAACTCATTATAGAAATGCTTCATCAGCGACGTATCGCGGAAAACCTGTCCCGGAAATTCCTCTTTCTGAATGAGTTTGTTCTTAATCAGCCGCAGTTGATTGTAGAATAACTCCTCAAATTTCAGCCGTCGTATTGCCTGTTTGAGCCATCCCTGATTCTGGGGCAGGTGAATATTCCACATGGCTTCGCGTTTGCCGATGAGCCGGTACTGCTGCACCAGCGATTCGGGCAGAGTTTCGCGGATATTGGGCCACGACTGTTCGAGCAACACACGCATGACCTTTCCGATGGCTTTGCTGTCGAGGTGGCGTTTGCGGAGTTTATCGGTAAGGTTATAGACGGGGAAAAAGCCCGGCTCATTTTCGGAACTGGTGTTGATATTTTCGAGTTCGGGGTGGACGATACTGAACTGACCGTTAAACGATTGGGGTTTTCCGTAGGCAATGTATTCGCCCTCGCGCCGGAGAATTTTCTCCATGTACGTAATGCTCTGGAACCAGACTAAGCTCATAGAGCCGGTATTATCGGCAAACGTAGCGACGAGTCGTTTTTTGGGACCTTCGCCTTCCAGATACCAGTCGCGGATTCGGCCCCGCACCTGCGCCGACGGCATCGACTCCATCAGTTCGCTAATGGTATAATAGCGCGTCCGGTCGTCGTATCGAAACGGGTAATATTGAATCAGGTCGCCGTAGGTGAACAGGTTCAGCTCTTTGTTGAGCAGTTCTGTCCGCTGCGGCCCCAACCCTTTGAGGTAGAGAAGTGGTGTATCGAAAAATGTCGCTCGTTCGGTCATAACGGACCCGGTCTGGATTGACCCGGTTAGGATAGACCAGGTCTGGATAGACCTGTCAACTCCCGGTGTATAAAAGCCCTTGCGGGCAGGATTTGACCAAATTTACACATTTCTGCTAAAATGAAATAGAGCCGCTCCAGCATTCGGGCATCAGCAATGGTTTTACTATTCCACCCGTCAATGCTCCTATAAACGTCATTATGAGCTGTTTCTATGGCCAATTTTGTTTACCTAACCTTACTTCAGGGGCACAGGTTTAAGAACGGTCGTTTCCCATTTCGCGTACATCGCCTGTAACTCCCCCAAAATACCGGCCTGCTTTTCGCCAAGATTAGTCTGCTCGCGGGGGTCTGTAGTCAGATCGAATAAATATGTTGCCCCTTTCTCATCCTGTAGGTACTTCCAGTTCCCCTTCCGCATGGCCTTGTGCTGCATCCGCTGAAAAATTCTCCAGTACAATGTTCGGGCGATTTCATTGCTTTTACCCGTCATAACCGGCATTAGGTCAATACCATCCAACGGTTTATCCGTAGCGGGCAAATTGCCAGCCAGTGCCAGAAGCGTGGCCGTCCAGTCCATTGTAATGGCTACCTGATTAGTTGTGCTGCCCGCTTTTATACTTTGGGGCCACCGAACAAAAGCAGGCACCCGAATACCACCTTCCCATAACTGCATCTTTCGTCCTTTGTAAATGCCCATGTTCGAGAAGCGTTCGCCCCCGTTGTCGCTGGTTAAAATAACGACTGTGTTACGGGCCAGATTTTGATCGTCCAATGCCTTCATCACCGCACCAACCGCATCGTCCAGGCTTTTCATCATGGCGGCATACGTAGCGGGCGACCCCACGTCCATGAACGAAAGAGAATCCGGGTACGGGCCGTCGCCGGGTGCCTGCCAGGGCCAGTGGGGCGCACTAAACATCAGAGACATAAAGAACGGCTTTGGGCGAGGCTGTCTGATAAGTTCAATCGCTTTGGCCTGCAGCAAATCGGTCATATAGCCTTCAGTACGTATCGACCGGTCGTTTTCAACCAGATCGTTCCGGCGTTTATTCGACGATTTGTGCGATAGATAATCAACGGCTCCAGCTTTGAACCCATAGAAATAATCGAAGCCGTTTCGCAGTGGACTACTTTCAGGCTGGATACCCAGATGCCATTTGCCGACCAATAACGTTTCGTATCCTTTCTCCCGAAGACCAGCGGCAACCGAAGGACGGCTGGGGTCCAGGCCAATCAGGCTGTCTCTGGCTGACCCTTCGAGTGGCTCAATTAAACCCACCGGCATACGCGCCGGATACTGCCCGGTCATGAACGCGGCCCGGCTGGGTGTGCAAACGGGAGCGGCAGCATAGGCGTTCATGAATTTGATACCCTGAGACGCCAGTTTGTCTATGTTTGGGGTTTGATAATCCGGTCGTCCGTAACAGCTCAGATCTGCATAACCCAAATCATCTACCATGATATAGATGATGTTGGGACGCTGGGCTTGCCTGCTTATCCCAGTCCAACTCGTACCAGACACGACAACGCACGCGACAACCCACGTTAAATAATTTAAGCGGAATGATGGTCTGTTCATGAGCACGGTCTTTATGAGATACCTCTCCCGAAGGTAGCCTTCCTTTATTACAGGAAGGCTACCGTTGGCTAAAAGGCACACGCAGACCGTATTTTCCGTGCTGGCTTATAAAGTCGAACCCGGTGGCTTACCTTATTCCTCTTCCGCCCGTCCGATACCAAAAGCAACACCAATATACAGGTCTAACCCACGCGGCCGGATACCAATGGTACTGTTGCCAGTCAGGCCCAGCAGGTTATCGGTGCCGATCCAGCCGGGACCAATTCGAACTGATGCCCCCGCCGTAAATCCACCATTCAGATAAGCCAGCGGAACCGCCAGACTGAGCCATCGCGCATCATAGCGGGGTGTAACAGCCAGCAGTGAAGGCTGGTGAATGGACCTCGCCCGCACCGACCGAACGTCCTGCAAATACGTCACATTAATGCCCAGCCCACCCGGTAGCTGATAATCGGCAGTGAGGTTGAGCGACGTAGGCAGGCCCGCCCTGAACGACTGCCGGTCAGCTTCCCGACCCGTATTCAATCTGTTCTGAATGACCCGCGCAATTGCCTGTGGGCCGTTGATGCCATCAAAATCGCGGCCCGTGAAACGAGCCGGGTTCGTACCAATATCGGTGTAATTGTATTCCGGGCCGGTATAGGTCAGGCCTCCAATGTCTGTAAGGGCCAGCCCCAGTTGAAGGGCCGGACTGCCGGCATCATACTGACTAACGTAGGTAAGCCCAATATCGACACCAAAGCCTTTACCGGGGGCCTGTCTGCTGAGCAGCGTTCGGGGCGTCAGGCTTCGGTTTTGCAGAAACGTCGTGTACGCGAGCGTAGCATCCAACTTATTAACCTCCAGAGACGCCTGGTTCGGATTGTTCGGGTCAGGACCAATGCGGTAGCTCAGGCCCCGATTGATTAGTTGCTGGGCGTTATAACCCAGTAATAGTTTACCGGTAGCACCCAGCAGCAGTCTCCGGCCGTCGTATTCCCAGAGCGTTCCGGCGTAGGTTAGCCCCAGTTCGGCGTAGGTATTGGTGTTCGCACTGAATTTGTTGTCACTGCTGGGAATGCTATACAAACCGTCATCGTTTAAACTCGCCCGAACCGACGACAGCAACGGCTCCGATGCACCAACCACCTGAGCCACCGCCCGGAACCGCGTCGTTATGGCAACCGCACTACGTTCACCGGTGCGCATCAGGAACGATGGACCCCGTACCTCACCCCAGATTGTCCCGTTTTTTGCCCGGCCATCGAGTGTTTCGCGGGTGTAGTCGGTTTCAAATCGAATCGAGCCGTCGGCACTTTTGTATTGCGGTTGCACGTTGCCCGTAATTAATCGAAGCAGTGAGAACGGGGCCTGATACCGAACGTAGTTATTATCAACGTGCCCGTTACCCGTAAAAACGTTCAGGTAAAATTTGGATGGGGAGTCGGCAGCCAAAGCCGGATTGATATAAAGTCGGTTCGTTCCGCCGTATCGGCTGGTTGAAATACCGAGAAGATTCTGGGCAAAACCGGCCGTTGAACCAAGAAAAAACAAGGCAAAAATGGGCAAATACTTCATGTAGTGAATAGATGAATGAAAAAGCGTTCTCTAAAAGAACGCAAAACCGCCACCGGGGTTTACCCAATGGCGGTTTTATTTCGAGTGAGTGGCCTCGTGGAGCCAACTATTTTACCTTCTCTCCTGAGTTAAACGCCTTCGGCTTCCACTAATTTCACTTCGGGAACCAGCCGGGTCAACAGGTTTTCAATGCCCGCTTTGAGCGTAAGCGTCGATGACGGACAACCGCTGCACGAACCCTGCAAAAGCACTTTCACGGTGCCGCTTGGCTCATCGAACGAGTAAAAGCTAATGGCTCCTCCATCCGATTCAACCGCTGGTTTTATGTACTGGTCCAGTACCGCCTTGATCTTCTGCACAGTCTCCGAATCCATATCGACTTTTGTCGTGTTGGTATCAACGGTACGTTGGGCAAAAACAGGTTTCTGATCGCCGAAATAGTCTTTTAAGAAGAGTTTTACTTCAAACATTACCTCGTCCCAATCGGTCTCATCATCTTTGGTGATAGTCACGAAATTGGCTGAGATAAATACCCGACGCACAAACTCAAACCCGAACAATGCTACCGCCAGCGGTGATGCTTTTCCGTCGAGGAGCGCATCGCCCGGTGTGGCATAGTCAAATGAAAGGCCGGAAGGGACAAGTTCAAAATTAACCACAAACTTCATCGAGTTCGGGTTGGGGCTTCCTTCCGTGAAGATGGATACGGGACGGCTTAGCGTAGGATTCATTATCGAGAAAGTTTTCTGTTTACCGGTAGTAATACAAACGTAACAGCCCATCCGTTTTTTTAGTTTTATCGGGCCACACCGGGATTTGTCTATACCGGATTGAAACGGCAGCGGCCGTCCGTCCGGTGCAAGTGATCGGCGCAGTGAATAATGAATTGCGCCGGACGGCCACAGCCTATTTATTCCGGTAAAAGTCATCCATGTATAGTCAATCACTTGCGCCGGGATTTATCCCGGTGTAAACAGCCAGTGTATCAAATATACGTCCACGCAAAAAACCCGTTCGACGGCTGTCGAACGGGTTTTTTATAAAGAGATTATGCTGTAAACTATGCAGCTACAGCTACGGCCGGGGCAGACGCTACTGGAGCAGCCTCAACCGTTGACAGACCAGCCGGGACGATGTCAACGTACGAGCGGCTATCGCGACCCGGACGGAATTTCACGGTGCCTGCCACTAAAGCAAACAGCGTATAATCTTTTCCACAGCCGACATTTTTGCCGGGGTGGTGTTTCGTACCGCGCTGGCGAACGATGATATTGCCGGCTATGGCCGTCTGGCCACCGAACAATTTCACGCCCAGACGTTTACTTTTTGAGTCGCGGCCGTTTCTGGAACTACCTACACCTTTCTTGTGTGCCATTTCTTTAAAGAAGTTATAAAGTTATAGGGTCATACAGTTGTAAAGTTTATTCAGCGAAACACTTTATAACTTCAATACTGTACAACTTCATAACTGGTTTACAGAGTTATGTCTTCGATCATGACCTTCGTCAGGTACTGACGGTGGCCGTTTTTCTTTTTATATCCTTTCCGGCGTTTTTTCTTGAAGATGATGACTTTTTCACCTTTCAGATGTTCGAGGATTTTGGCGGATACCGTCGCCCCTGCGACAGTCGGAGCACCGATGCTGATGCTCCCTTCGTTATCAACAAGGAGAACTTTCACCTTGTCGGAGGCAAGTGCAGCGTCCACATCGCCCTCTAACCGGTGGGTATAGATGAAGCGACCCTTCTGGATCTTGAATTGCTGCCCTGCGATCTCTACGATTGCGTACATGTGTTGTCTATGAAATTGGAAATGAGGGTGCAAAGGTAGGAAATAAATTATGAATTATGAATTTGTAATTATGAATTTAATAGACAAATCATTCATCATTACTTACCCTCTGCCTTTCATGAAATCAGCGGAAGCGGTTTTCAGC
This sequence comes from Spirosoma sp., assembly GCA_031425355.1. Lineage (GTDB taxonomy): Bacteria > Bacteroidota > Bacteroidia > Cytophagales > Spirosomataceae > Spirosoma. Next base: position 7,648 of record JANPJE010000013.1, read on the forward strand.
AGTCCTGCGAATGAGTTCATGCAGAATAATACGCCCCTGTCGATCAATGCCCGCGCCTGATCGCCGGTAGCCGCTGTGGTGCCCGCAACCAGTCCGGCTTTTCTGATTTTTTCAACAACGCCCGCAATCGTCCGCTTCACTTCGTCGTGGCCGGGGCCGTCGTGGAAGCCCATGCTCATGGCCAGATCGCGCGGTCCGATTACAAACCCGTCGATGCCCTCAACCGCCAGCAGATCGTCCAGATTGTCGATGGCTTCCTTGTCTTCAATCTGGGGCAGAATGAGCAACTGCTCATTGGCAAAAGCCACGTATTCACCCTGATTCATGTTGCCCAGCAAATAATCGTTGGCCCGTACCGGCCCGAAACCGCGCGTACCCATAGGCGGATACGTAACGGCTTGCACCAGCGCTTCGGCCTCGGCAACGGTGCTGACTCCGGGCATCATGATGCCCATCACGCCCGAATCCAAAAACTGTAGAATTAACTTCGGGTCATTGCTCCGAACGCGGGCTAAGGGCGTGATGCCACTCAGTTCGCAGGCCCGCACGATGTCCTGCACCTGGGCAGTGGTAACGGGACTGTGCTCGCCATCAATCATGTAGAAATCCAGTCCCGAAAAGCCGCACAGTTCAGCGACGGTGGGGTCGGTGCTATTGGACAAAACGCCCAGCACGGGCTGGTTGTTTTTGAGCCGGGTTTTAACGATGTTTTGTTTCATATTCAGGTAAAACGGCAGCGTGACCCCGCTTTACTATAATTCGTTCGTATAAATTTCGGGAGAGCAAGATACAACGGGTGTATGATAAGTTGGTTTTTTGGACAGTATTACAGGATTTAACCGGATTTTTCGCAAACATTTTAGTGGTATCAGTTTCTTAAAACCGACACTAAATGCAAGTTTCATCATGTAGAGTAGAAGATCCGGCATTCCGCACCGCCGGTCGGCCCGGCTGTAATCCGGTCTAAAAAATGCTTATCCAAAAACAAACCTGGCTATATGAAAGCTGAATACCAACTTCCGGGTATTTTACAACTCCTATTTCACTCGTAGCTTTAAGGCAGGTTTTCCTCTTTCCTATGCGCTGGCTACTCCCCGCCTGTCTTGTTCTTTCGCAGATCGGGCAGGCGCAGCACCCATTTCCGATACGTCACCTCACCACCACCGACGGACTGTCGCAGGGGTCATGTTTTTATATCCGAAAAGATTCGCGGGGGTTTATGTGGATGAGCAGCCAGAATGGCCTCAATCGTTACGACGGAACCCACTTCACAACCTACAATTTTGACGACCAGGATTCAACCACCATTGGAAAAGGCGAAGTGCGGGGCATCATTGAAGATCCGCACGGCAACCTGTGGGTGGGCACCGAAGAATGCCTGAACCGCTACGTCCGACACGCCGATTCGTTTGAGCGTATCTACGCCACCGACCAGCAGGGACACCGGCGGTCAGCCCTTCAGGAGCCTTTTTTTGCCGATGATTCGACCGTTTGGTACGCGAGCAATAGGGAGGGAATTATGAAACTGAATTACCGCACCGGACGCAAAACAAGCATCCGGCCATCGGTCAAACCCAAGTTCAGTAATAACACCGAATGGATTGATTATCAGACTGATAATCACGCATTGCTTTACCTGCTGCCGATGGGTTTTGCCCGCTATGATTGCCGGACCCACCAGCTCACAACCTTCCTGACCGGACAACCGACCGATCAGTTTATTGGCCCGATGCCCGTTGGTCAACGTAAAAAATCGTACCTGTTTCAGTCCATTCACCGCTGTCACGCTGCTGGTCCGCACGCGGGCAATTATTGCCTTACCGGACCACAGGGGATTTTTGAGTTCGACGCCAGCCTGACCCGCCTGATTCGCCATCATCCGCTCCGGTCGGGCATTGATACGTACCGGCTTGTGAGTCTGGACGAGGATAAAAAGGGACATTGGTGGATTGGTGCTGAGGGGTCGGGGGTTTGGCTCTATGATCCCGATAAGATGACGTTGCTACGCGAGATAAAGCCCGGACTCACCAAAACCACCTCGCTGATGACAAATCAGATTTCGGAGGTGTACGTCGATAACCTCGGCATTGTGTGGGCCAATAGCGATCCGTTTGGCATCGACGTGATTTATCCCAACGCTTACACCGTCGAAACGCTTCCCGACGATCCGACCGACTTCACCGATCTCAACCGCCATCCCATTCGGGGTCTTTGCGAAGATAAAAAAGGGCGTATCTGGATTGGAACGGTCGATGGTGGCATTCGGCATTTCGATCCGGCAACGGGCCGTATGCAGGCTTACATCGCCGAACAGGGTGTACCCGCTGAAGGCAACATCCGGGATATTATCCGTACCCGCAATGAGCGAATTCTAATCACAAATTTGCAGGGTCTGCACCGCTACGACCCCAAACAGGACCGGTTCATCAACATACCTAACCCGCTGTGCCACGACGCCGACTGCCTGAACGCCAGGGGCGTTTATGAACTGCCCGATGGCCGGCTTCTGCTCGCTACATTCGGAGGGCTATTTCTGCTCAGTCCTGATTTAAAGCCCATTAGCCGTATCGATCCGGAAAGCACATACTTCGGGTCGTTTTATTTCGATCCGGCAACGAACCTGCTCTACGTCGGTCGGCGGGATCAGGATCTGGTGGTGTATGAGTATGTCAATAGTCAGTTAACACAACGGTACGTAACGCTGCCGGGCCACAATATCATGGCGATCTATTCCGACCCGGCCCGCCACTGTTTATGGCTTTGCACTGACCGGGGCCTCGTTCGTTTCGACCCGGCAACCCGGCGAACCGTTCATACATACACCGTTCGCGATGGCTTGCCCGATGAGGTCGTGTATGGTATGTTGCCCGACCAAAAGGGACGCTACTGGCTGAGCACAAACGACGGATTAGTCAAATTTTTTCCGACGGAAGGCAAGTTCACCCCGGTTGTTTCGACCAAAGGCCGGGAGTACAACAGTCATGCGTCGCTGATCGGCTCCGACGGTACGTTTTATATGGGCGGAGTGCATGGACTGGACCGGTTTTCGCCCAATCAACTGGAAGCTTATCAAGCCAATGTGCCCGTGCGGATTATTAATTTTGAGGTTAATAACCAGCCTTATCGCGCCAACGGATTTGTGGGAGAAACAGGCGCGGTAGACCTCACCCATGAGCAAAATACGTTCTCTATCGGATTGGCGGCTCTGGACTATTTGAGCAACGGCAAAAACAGGCTTTTTTATCACCTCTCAGGCATCGATAAAGGCTGGGTGCCGCTCACCAACGCCAATCTGGCACGTTACACCGACCTCTCGCCCGGCGATTATGTGTTTCGGGCGCGGGCCGTCGATGCGCGGGGACAGCTCACGCCAACGACCACCCTGAAGATCAGTATTCATCCGCCCTTCTGGCGACGCTGGTGGTTTGGACTACTTGGCGTTCTGGCTGTTATCGGGTCCGTAGTGATCTGGCTTACAACCTATAACCGACAAAAGCTGGCCCGGCAACGGCGACTTTTGCAGAATACGCTGGCGACTCAGGAAGAGGAGCGCCGACGTATCGCCCGCGATCTGCACGATGATGTGGGCAACACATTGGCCGCTATTAAAGGACTGCTCGGCCTGGCGCAGGAACGGGTCGCGCTGGCGGCTCAACTGCCCGAAGTAGCGCGTGCGTATGCCATGATCGACAAAGCGGGCAACGACCTCCGTACCATTACACACGACCTGATGCCGGTTGAGTTTGAGAAATACGCCCTTTCCGACGTAGTGGCCCAGTTAGTGGACCGGGCCAACCAATCGTCGCGCACGGCCTTTGCGTTTATTCTTTTTGGCGACGTTCAGCGACTGAAACCTGAGCGTGAGTTGGTTACCTATCGGATTATTGCCGAACTGGTGCAGAATGCGCTGAAACATGGCGGGCCGGGACTGGCCATTGTGCAGTTGGGCTACCATCCAAAACAGTTGAGCATTCTGGTTGAAACACCCCGCGAAGATGAACAGTTGAACGCTCATTTTTCTGAACAAATGACACCGGGAATCGGGCAAAAAAATATAACTTTCCGGGCTGAATATCTGCGGGCTACTTTCATAACGGATAGTAATGTAAATAGCTACATTGCGATGCTCGACGTACCGTATGACGCAACCAGTTACGTACCCGATAACCCTGCTAATCATTGACGATCACCCCCTGTTCAACGATGGGCTTGGGCTGATGCTTGCCGACGCCCCCGACCTGACTATTGTTGGCCATGTTTATCACAGCCGCGACGCCGTTCAGCAGGTGCGCGAACACAAGCCCGACGTACTGATTATTGATTTCAATATGCCCGACATCGACGGTCTCGAACTGACCCGTCAACTCACTGCCAAACTTGGCCCGCAGCGTATTCTGATTCTGAGTATGTACGGTGAGCATCGCTATATCGAAGATTTTCGGAAGGCGGGTGCGCTGGGCTATATGCTCAAAACCTCCACCATAGCCGAACTGCTGACGGCCATCCGGGCAGTAGCGCAGCGAACAGCCTACTTCGATCCTAAATTGTCTGATAATAAGCAGTTTAATAACCACGCTCAGGACGATTTTCTGAAAAAACATAAGCTCTCCCCCCGCGAAATTGAAATTATCCGGTACATAAAAGACGGCTTAAGCAGCCCTCAGATCGCCGATAAAGTGAGCCTGAGCCAACATACCATTGATACGCATCGAAAAAATATACACGCAAAATTGGGCGTCAGTACCGTAGCGGATCTGGTGCGGTTCGCCATCGAGATGGGCCTATAAAATCTACTAACAGATAAATATACCCGGATTCGGGTATTGCCCGGACGGGCAGATTGGAAGAACTTTGCTTATCATTTATTCATACCGTTTCTGCGGTGAACCTTCCTCTTTCTTCTGGTCGCCCACCCCACCTGGGCGGCCTTTTTTGTTAGAAAAACAGATCGGCTGCCACCCGGAACGTATTGCAGTGAGCTTCGACAATATCTGTGAGCCTGGGTGAGTAGCCGCCCCCCATCGACACGGCAATGGGCAGTCCGTTTTTGATGGCCTGTTCAAATACAAATTCGTCGCGCTGCCGACAGCCCTCCCGGCTGACGCTTAGCTTTCCGAGCCGGTCCGACGCCAGAATATCAACCCCCGCTACGTAGAACAGGAAATCGGGTTGTTCGCGCTGAATCAGGCCGGGCAACGTATCGTACAGTTTGTTCAGATACACCTCATCGGCGGTGCCGGTGGGCAGGTCGATGTCCAGATCCGACTGCTCTTTTTTGAGCGGATAATTATCTCTGCCGTGCATACTAAACGTAAACACGCGTGGCTCGTGGCGGAACAGTACTGCCGTTCCATTACCCTGATGCACGTCTAAATCCACGACCAGAATTTTTTTCATCTGCCCCGTTTCGAGTAGGTAATGAGCCGCCACGCCCACGTCGTTGAGTAAGCAAAAGCCCTCTCCCCGATCCGGAAAGGCGTGGTGCGTTCCTCCGGCAATGTTCATAGCCACGCCATCGCGCCGGGCAATCCGGGTGCAGTCAATGGTTCCCTGCGTTATAATCCACTCACGATCTATGAGTTCGGGCGTCAGTGGAAAGCCAATCCGGCGCATCATTTTCGCATCGACCGTTCCGGTTTTCAATGCCTGTACGTAGTCCGGCGTATGAACGCCCAGCACCCAGCGGTCATCAACGGGGGCCGGACCAAAGAAATTTGCATCCGTGCAGGTGCCTTCGTAGAGCAGTTGTTCATGAATCAATTCATACTTGAGCATTGGAAACCGGTGCCCCTCGGGCAACCGCAACCGGTACACCGGCGAAAACGCAATTTGAAGCATGAAATGGATTTCGGGTTAGGGATTTATGAACGGTCCGCCGTCGCGGGGCGGAAATATGGCCGGGGCGGGGGCGGCTTTCGCGTCAGCCAATCCGCAATCCGACATCCCAAATCCAAAATCCGTCTGTCCCGTTTGATAATGTTACGGATAAGTTAACCCGTTGCGGAAGGGATGTGTTACCAGTCTATGCCTTTTAGTCGTTGTTAGGGTTTATCCAACTTGTATGAAAACAGCTATCATTACCGGCGGAGGCCAGGGAATTGGCCGCGTGGCTACACAGTATTTGCTTACTCACGGTTATCGGGTAGCCATTTGGGAAGCCGACACCGACGCAATTGCCGAACTTCGCGAAGCCTTCAAAGCCTCATCGGCCCAAATCCTCTTCGTTTCCTGCGACGTATCGAGCGAGGTTAACGTCAAAAAAGCCGCTGAACAAACGGTCGCTCATTTCGGGCAAATCGACGCCCTGATTAACAACGCAGCCATCATGATCGAGAAATCGCTCGACAAACTAACCCTCGACGAGTGGAACCGCGTGCTTGGCACCAACCTGACCGGCGCGTTTCTTTGCGCCAAGCATACAGCTCCCTATTTAGCCGCTCAAAAAGGCGCGATTATCAATATATGCTCTACACGGGCGTTCCAGTCGGAGCCGGATACATTTGCCTATTCGGCCAGCAAAGGGGGCATTCTGGCCCTCACGCACTCATTAGCCGTTAGCTTAGGCCCCGATATTCGGGTCAACGCTATCAGTCCAGGCTGGGTGGATGTATCGGCACTACGAAAAAAAGCGAAGGCCAAACCGGACGACCTGCGTCCCGAAGATCACGCCCAGCATCCGGCCGGGCGCGTGGGTCAGGCCGATGATATTGCCCGCATGATTCTCTTTCTGATCGCCCCGGAAAACAGTTTTGTAACTGGCCAGAATTTTGTAGTGGATGGCGGTATGAGCCGAAAGATGATCTACGTGTAAGTTTGCCCAGACTGAAACATCTCCCCACTTTGCCAGTTTAGTATCAATAGATGCTACCAATAATGGTATAATTTCTGTATAAAATTGAACAGAGATTATACCGTTTGTAGCTATATTGCATTGACCAAGAACCTCTTATCCTGCATCAGCCATGAATATCGAACTGATTACCGCTTACGAAACAGCGCCCCTTGAGGTGCTCGATCTACAGGTATCGGCCAGACCATCTCCCGAAAAATCGCTGCTGACAGTCCGTTTCCTATGTCGCAGCGAACGCTACGCAAACCACCTGCAGATTCCAACGCTGTCGTGGTTCGATGCGAATCAGCTACAGCGATTTTCGCAGGAACTGGCTCTGGCGCAACACCCCGATGTCTACCAAACCGATTTGCTGGATGCAGGACTTCGCCTGACAGGTTCGGTACGTCGGTTGGCGGGTCGCTGGACAACCGGTCGGGTTATTCAAATCGAACCGTTACCGCTGTCGGACACTCAATTTACTCCCTTTGCCATTCATGCTTCTTACCTCGACGTGAAAACATACGCCGGGAAATTATACAATCGCCTTTGGGAATTGTTTACGAAAGGATAAGGGTATAGTCAGGCTTAGTCGAGGGTGGTCAAGAGTAGTCAGGTATGCGATTGCTGACCACCCTTGACTAAGCCTGACTACTTCTGACAATCAAACGAAAACGTATATGGAAAACGTAAATCAGGACGCGATGCTCAATAAACCATCGCAGACAGTCCCAACCGGCGGTGAGGGAACAGACCAAACGCCCGATGACAGTATCATGATTAATGAGGATTATAATCCAACTGATCTCGCCGGCGATGTAAACTCCCCACCCACTACGCCTACTGATGAGGAAGAATCTGCCAATGGGAACGACGGAACGGGAGCCTTTTCAGGCAGCCCGAACATGGAAGCCGACCGGTCTAATTATGGCAATGGCGATTCATTAGGCAACAACGATGGCACCGAACCCAATCCGGAACTATCGGACCCAATTAACTAATAATCAATGTGTGTAAAACAGTGCGGGGTTGTCAAATATCATATGATATCTGACAACCCCGCACTGTTTTCGATCAAAAAATACTACTTATATTCCCAGCGAACCTCCGAGTGTGGCCTGGTTGTCGGAGCGGTAGCCCATCGTTGTCGAACTGTCGCTGTAACGCGTTCCGTCGGCGTTGGTTGTGTTGTTCTGATCTGAACCGGAGGACGAATTGTTATCTTCCGAAGCGGCCCGCTGGTTCACGAATGATTCGGCCAGTTGCGTCAGTTTTTTATCCGTATTTTTTTCTTCTTCGAGCGACTGATTCAGCATCTGGGCGGCATCCATATAACCCAGAACCCGCGCCAACGTAACGGCCGATCCGTAGGCTGCAATTTCATGGTGCTCAATTTTCTGCCCGGCAATAATCAGCCCGGCATCACGGGTAAGTGAACCCGATTCGGTGTTGGAAACAACCAGTTGGGCATCATCGACCAAGCCATCAATTGCGGCACACGTTTTTTCGTCAGCATCTACGCCTATGCTCCGAAATACGTCTTCGAGCCGGGCAACCTGACCGCGTGTTTCTTCCTGGTGCAGCAGAAACGCATTCCGGACTTCATCCGTCGTGGCCGCGTCGGCCTGCTCGCCAAGTGCGTCAACAGCCTGTTGTTCAGCATAGTAAATTCCCTTTAACTCATCCACAAAAAGACCGTGTAAGCCTTCACGCGTGTCATTATCGTTTCCATTGAAAAAATTTGCGATCTGTTCTCCAAACGTTGCCATGGTTCTGTTGAGTTAAGTTTTGTTATGAAACTTTCATCCACCAGCAGGCCAAAACCATGCCATGCGCTGATACTGTGACGTTTACCTATTTTTCCTTTTGTGGAGTGTCTATGTTTTTCCACAGATTTTGTAGAGTATTAGTCCATCGGGCAAAAAAGCCTCGAAAACCGTTCCCTATCTATTGCGTACCAGAGGCTTACTTTTGCCGGAAAAGCAGAACACGACCCTTCATTTTAGGTTGTGCAGGTGGTAATCTTTTTTTAAGGAAATAATCTCAACGTTACACGTAATCAAATGAAAAACAGATTCAAGCTAACTGTCCTGACAGGGATAGTCGCAGCAATCTTACTGGCCTCATGCAGTAAAGATGAAGTATTTAATGTTCGGGTTCCCGAAACAAACCAACAGCCAACATCAGCGCAGGTGCAGGGCAATGTGTTTGAGCCAGCGTTGGTACCCGCCACCGACGAGCGGATCGCCCAGCTCAAAGTACCCGCTGGATTTAGTATCGCTAAATTTGCCGACCAGCTCGGCAAGCCCCGGATGCTGTTCGTCAGTGAAACGGGCAACGTGTACGTAACAAGCCGGGAAGCGGGAACCGTTACGTTGCTCCGCGATACGAATAATGACGGACAGGCAGATCAGAAACAGGTTGTTGCCACCATCAAGGGCGTTCATGGCCTGACCATTTACTCGGGCAGCATGTATTTGGTGTCGATCAAAGAGGTTTATTCGGCCACGATAAACGGCGACGGTACGTTAGGTCAACCCCGGCAGCTCATTAATAATCTGCCCGATGCGGGTCAGCACCCGAACCGCACCATTGCATTCGGTCCCGACGGATTTATGTACCTCACGGTGGGCAGTACGTGCAATGCCTGCGCCGAACCCAACGCCGAGCATGCCACCATCTTACGCGCGAATCCTGACGGCACAGGCCGCAAAATTTTTGCCAGTGGTCTGCGCAATACCATCGGCTTCGGGTGGCATCCGCAAACAAAGGAATTGTACGGTTTTGACCACGGTATCGACTGGTTGGGCGACGAGCAGCAGAAGGAAGAACTGAACCAGATCAAAGAAGGGACTTTTTATGGCTGGCCGTATATTTATGGAGATGGCAATTACAACCCGCATCCCCGGCCCATGGGCGACACGACTTACGCGCAGATTCTGGCAAAAACGACCCTGCCAACCTTGTCATACGATGCCCACGCGGCCCCGCTGGGCATGGTGTTTTATACTGGTACTACGTTCCCGACTGACTATCAGAATGACGCGTTCGTGACCATGCGCGGCTCCTGGAACCGGACCCAACCATCGGGTTATAAAGTCGTTAGAGCGCATTTCGAGAATGGCAAACCCACTCGCATTGATGATTTTGTGACAGGTTTCCTGGTCAACAACAATCAGGCACAGTTTGGCCGCCCCGTTGGCGTTGCAACAATGCCCGACGGTTCCCTGTTATTTTCGGACGACAATAACGGCGTTATTTACCGGGTCAGTTACAAGAAATAAGCGTATTTTTGTCATTAGAAAAGCCCGCTACTTTGGCGGGCTTTTCTGGTTTATTCGTGGCTACGCATACGTATGAAGTTATTTATCACCTCATTGAACTCCGGCAGTAATGGCAACTGCTATTACGTTGGCAACGAACGGGAAGCGATTTTGATCGACGCGGGCATCTCCTGCCGGGAAACCGAACGGCGCATGGAGCGGCTGGGACTATCGCTCGACAAAGTCAAAGCCATCTTTGTTTCTCACGAACATTCCGATCACATTCGTGGCATTCCTGTTCTCGCCCGAAAATACAAGTTGCCCGTGTTCATCACGCCCGGTACGCTGCAAAAATGCGATTTTCCGGTACGGGCGTTTCCACTACGTGCGCTACGCGGTTACGAGCCGGTCTGGGTTGGCGAACTCTGCATCACGGCCTTTCCCAAGCTGCACGATGCCTGCGATCCGCATAGTTTCCTCATTGCGTATCAGGACACGAAGGTTGGTGTATTTACGGACATCGGTGCGCCCTGCGATCACCTCATTCACCATTTTGGTCAATGCCACGCTGCTTTTCTGGAAGCCAATTATGATGATGACTTGCTCGAATATGGACGATATCCGGCCTTTCTTAAGCAGCGGATACGGGGCGGCAAAGGGCACTTGTCCAATCAGCAGGCACTAACCATGTTCCAAACCTACAAGCCCGACTTCATGAGTCATGTGTTGCTGTCGCATCTCTCAAAAGACAACAATAACCCTCAGATAGTCAGGGATTTATTTGCGCCACACTTGAAAAGTACTGAGCTTATTATTGCTTCCCGATTTCAGGAAACGCCTGTATACACGATCAACGCTCTCCTCGCCACCCAGGTGCAAAACGACATAACGCCTGTGCTTTAGCAGCGAGAGGGAGTCCGAAATTACGGCGTTCAACTACCCAATTTCCATAGTTTTACTGTCCGTCGTTCGCCGGTAGCGTAAGCAATGGTAAGCATGTACAGGCCACCGGGTAGATGCTGACCAAACACAATCGTTTGTCCCCGACGAATAGCAGGCATATTTAGCCTCTCGCGCCCGAGCATATCTGTTACCACAAACGTCTGTATATCCCCGTCGGCAGCGAAGGTAAAACTGTCGGTGGCGGGGTTGGGATAAACAGTACTGGGCAGGATGGCGGGTTCTACAGCGGTTACAATTTGGGCCGTATCGGCGGGGGTCAGTTCGCGGACAAACAGCGTAAGCCGTGCCTGATCGTCTTCTCCGTCATCAAGGCCCGAATCGGGTGTACTGTCCGGGTCAGCGTTAGTCGTTGAGGTTACTTCTGCGGCCAACTCATACCGACCGGCAGCGGTTGCTTTCACCTGAAAAACAATCGTTGTGTCCGTAGCTAACCGCTGCACTGTCCCCCTCAGGATGCTATCTGTACGAACGATACCCGTTTGATTGAGCAGGGTCAGGTTAGGCGGCAGCCGATAGGTCCATTGCACCTGATTGGACCCAGCGGACTGACCTGCCGACCCGTTCTGCAACGTGAGCGAAAGCGATACCACATCGCCAACTTTCAGGGCCGTACTGTTGGCTTTCAGCGCAAGGCTAACATCAACCGGCGGTAGTGAATCCTGCAACAGAATGACGGAGGAAAAGGGCTTCAGCGTAATTTGTCGGGCATAATAATGGTTTTTAACATCCCGATACACATTATTCAGCGTGACGACGCTATCAGAAGTTGTCGGATTATACACCACCCGAATCAGCGCATCGGGGTTGACAGGATCAATGATGGCTTCCTGCAACCGAATGTTATCAAGTTGAATGGACTGTCCGTTTTCGTTTAGCTGAAACGTGAGTAGGGCATCGGCCTCATCGGCTAAGGCGGTGAGGGCAAACTCAAAACTTTTACGGGCTGGCCCCACCATAAATTCGTACCGGCGGGTCACATCCTGATAGGGTGACTGCCGTTGGCGGATAAAGACGGTGACCTTTTTATCGGCGGAGGCAATGCCATCAAAACGCAGCAGGTAACTCTTCGCTTTGACCACCGACTGAATGCCTTTATAAACCAACAAATACGAATCGGTATGCCCGGAGGGAGCCGTAAACCCGACGCTTAGACTACCGCTTTCGGGTTGGCTGCCGGGACGCCATTTTGCTTCGCCATTATTATAAGGACTCCAGGTTGACCAGCCTCCCGACGGCGAACCGGTTACGCCAAGACGATTGATTTTATTTGTGCTTTTCAGCACATACTCTTTGTACGTTATGGGGCTGGATTTAGACGTAAGGTCCTGCTCAAACTGCGACTGCCATTGCGAAAGGCTCAAATCCTGAACAACATTCCGGTTATAAACGGCCCGAATTGTCGATACATCGTTAAACGGCCGGGCATAGTAATTACGCTCCATCTGGCCAAAACTCGCCAGATCATTCAAACTGGATATGTACCCCGCAACGGCCTGAGTGGCGGTTTTGGCCAGTAATATGTTCTGTTTCAGTATATTATTCCGGGGCTGGCAGGGGGCGTCATAATTATACAGAATCAGTTGTGAGACACTGTTGTTGAAGCAGGTATTCCGAATCAGGCTGATATGGCTGACAGCATGAAGATAAACGCCCAAGCCGTGACAGTCAAGTATAGTATTGTCTGCAAGGGTGACATTTTCCACACAGTCATCCAAGAAAACACCGTGTGCGCCACTGAGCGTCGTATCCAGAAAACTACCCGACGTACCAACGCCGTTCCGAATAATATTCGACTGAATCAGGATATTCTTCATCGGCAGCAGGCTTCCGTTCCAGAGATAAATACCACCCCCATCGCTTTTCACCATGCAGAAATTCGACACCACATTCTGCCGGATCGTCGTGTTGCTGTAGATGGATATGGCGTTGTAGCCAACACTGTCGATCACGTTATTTTCAATCAGCGTATTTTGATCAGAAAACGACTGAAATCCGGTAAACTGTCCGTCACCGCTTTTGCCCTGCCCCGGCAACAGACCCACATGGCGAATGCTATTTCCCCGAAAGGTCACGTTCTGGTAGGTGCCGATGAGAAATCCGTTATTGTTAATCTTGAGCAGCCGATTTTTTTCAATCAGCACGTTTGAGCCTGTTCCATCAATCCGAATTCCATCTTCGCCCGCATTGGTGATGTCGTTGCCCAGCAGCCGCAGATTCGTTACGTTCCGGGCATACAGATTCGTGTGGCGGGCCTGGGTGATCGTCAGGTTTTGGATGGTAACATTAGCCACATTCGCCAGACGAAGCGTTTCATCGAAAGCAGTGGCCGTGATGATTTGCGTATTGGGGTTTGTCGGGCTGTAGAGCAGGATGGTTTTCGCCGTTGGGTTATAATACCATTCCCCGGCCTGATCGAGTGTAGCCGGGTGATTCTGAATAAAAAAGCCCCAGCCGTCAGTAAGGCCATACGTAGACGTATTTTTGAGAGACAGCGTGTTACCCTCCTGCCGCGTGATGGTGGCCCGGTCAATGATCCAGTACGTTGGAAAGAGGACCACTTCGGCCCCCGTCCAGTCTGTCGTTAATGACTGACCACTCGTTAGCTGACTCGTACCCCCATTTGCCTGAACTAACAGATTTCCCCGGTTAGCGGCATCGGCGTTGGGAAAACGGCCCAGCGGTTGAGCCAGTCCATCCCGGTAAAGTCCGGTTACCTGATTGCCGCAGGACGCACAGGAAGCCTGCCAGCGATTAGCGCCTGTCTGGGTCCAGCCACTGACGGGCACCGACCCGCTCAGTACAGGTTTAATACCACTACCGTACGCATCAAAACGAATGGGCTTTTCCGCCGTTCCCGATTGACGGACTTCCAACTTCCCCCGAAATGTATCGCCCCGGTGAAACAAAACAGCATCACCGGCTTTCAGATCTATCGCGTTGACCCGGTTTAAACTCCGAAACGGCATAGCTGCCGCCAGACCGTCATTGGTGTCATTTCCTGTATCCGCTACGTAATACGTAGTCTGGGCAAAACCCATCGACACTGCCAGGATAAAAGCAGGCAGCAGTCCATACCGAACTGCCTTTTCACCAAATTCATGTAATACGTTGAGCATCAAACACATTATTATAGAGTACCCGTTACCCACCAGCACCGACGGAAGGTTAAAAAACAGGCAAGCCACTTGGTATACATAGTGAGCTTGACCATACCAGCGTACTCTTCGTTAGTTTACCGACAACAGGAAAATCCTCGATGCAGTCTCAGGTCGTTTAATCCTGCTGAGCCACTATTTACGTAATCCTTCTGTGTAACAGATTCAGTTATAAATAGAAGATCATTCATTAATAATGGATATCATAGTTATAGATCAAGAGATGTTAAACTAAAACGAAGCCTTTTTGATAAGTTCTGACTTATCTTTATCTTAAAAGTTACCTAACGGAACACAAAAAAATCCTATTGATGGATAGAATACATAGGGTGACGTATTGGAATGGTAAATCCGGGAGGAGATCAGAAACGAAAGCGCTGTAGGGAACGAGCGGGATATAAACGCAAAAAGCCCACCTTGCGGATGGGCTTTTTACATTGTGGCAGGAGTGATCGATACGGGAATCGAACCCGTGTTACCGCCGTGAAAGGGCGGTGTCCTAACCGCTAGACGAATCGACCGTCTTGTTTTAAAGACCCAACTCGTTGGCTTACTTGCCGCTGTGTTGGCGAAACGTGGTGCAAAGGTAGGGGCATGTTTTTAAAATGCAATACCAACCATCAAAATTTTTCAGAAAAAAGGGTTTGTGCGTGTTTTACTGCTATTTTTGAGGAAGTTAGCTCTTCTATTTTTTTCACATACATGAAACACTTTTTGCTGCTGGCGGGCCTAACGGTTGCGTCGCTGTCAACTTCGGCACAGTCAACTTCCTCTGCTTCATCCTCCACAATCGACTCACCGGCGAAGTTCCTGGGGTATGCTGTTGGTGAGCGGTTTACACCCCACCACCGCGTACTGGCCTATGCCGAACAGGTAGCCCGCCAATTTCCCAACCGCATTAAACTCATCCCTTACGGCACCACCCACGAAGGCCGTCAACTGATGGTGGTAGCCGTAAGTTCTGATGCTAATTTGGCCCGGCTGGAAGAGATCAGGACCAATAACCTGAAACGAATTGGTCTGTTGGACGGCAACCAAACCGCAACCGTCCAGCCTCCTATTGCCTGGCTTAGTTATAATGTTCACGGCAACGAAGCGGTTAGTTCCGAAGCGTTTTTAGACGTATTATATCGACTTTTAAGTACGTCGGACGCTGTTTCTCAAAAAATCATGAACACGACGGTCGTTATTCTTGACCCCGGCCTGAACCCCGATGGTCACGACCGCTACGTGAATTGGTACAACCAGATGCAAGGCCGTGTTGCCGATCCGACGCCCTCCGCCCGCGAACACAACGAACCCTGGCCCGGTGGTCGTTATACACACTACCTCTTCGACCCTAACCGCGACTGGGCCTGGCAAACGCAGGAAATTACGCAGCAGCGCATGGCCCTTTATCAGCAATGGATGCCCCAATTGCACGGCGATTTTCACGAAATGGGCGTTGAAAGCCCGTATTATTTCGCGCCCTCGGCCAAGCCCTATCACGAAGACATTACGCCCTACCAGCGGCAGTTTCAGCAAACCATCGGGCAATATTGCAGTCGGTATTTCGATAAAAATGGCTGGCTCTACTACACCCGCGAACGCTTCGATCTATTTTACCCAAGCTACGGCGACACCTACCCAACCTACAATGGGGCCATCGGTATGACGTATGAGCAGGGCGGTAGTGGCCGGGCCGGACTGGCTATCGAAAAGGCTGACGGTGATACCCTTACGCTTCGGCAGCGCATCGACCACCACGTAACGGCCAGCATCGCCACGCTGGAATCCGTAGCCGACCGGCCCGCCGAAATTGTGAAAGAGTTCGGGCAGTTTTTCGACAAATCGCGCAACACGCCCATCGGTGCCTATAAAAGCTACGTGATTAAATCCAACGGCGATGCGGGTCGGCTGAAGGCTCTCCAGCAACTACTGGAACGTAACAAAATCAGCTATGGCTACGCCGGAAAAGCGCAGAATGTGGCGGGTGGGTTTAATTACACAACTCAGAAAAACGACAAAAGTGTGGCTGTTGAGGCCAACGATATTGTAATCAGTGCTTATCAGCCTAAATCGACGCTGTTGAAAATCCTGTTCGAGCAAAGTTCCGCACTGGAAGATTCGGCAACGTACGACATCACCGCCTGGTCACTGCCGTATGCATTTGGTCTGCAAACCTACGGCCTGACTACGCGCCTGACGCCTTCCCTTACGGCTCCAACTGCCTTAACGACAACGGCATCGGCTACACCAGCAACCAAACCTTATGCGTACCTCGTGCGGTGGCAGTCGCTTCCGGCGGTGCAAATGCTGGCGGCTTTACTGAAGCAGAAAATCAAAGTGCGGGCAGCCGAGAAATCGTTCGATGTAGAAAACAAAACTTATCCGTCAGGCACGCTGATTGTGACACGGGCGGGCAATGAACGCTTGGGTGACCGCTTCGACGCGCTGGTACGTGCCGAAGCCACCCGAACCGGTGCCGACCTGACGCCGGTGCAAACAGGTTTTGTGGCGAAAGGCTCGGATTTCGGGTCCGATTTCGTAACCGGACTGAAAGCACCCCGCGTGGGTGTAGTTGTTGGCGAAGGCACTCCCCCACCCTCGGCGGGCGAAGTGTGGCACTTTTTCGATCAGGAATTGAAGTACCCGGTTTCGCTACTCGATGGCAACACGTTGGGCAATATAGAATGGAACAAATTAGACGTACTGATTCTGCCCACGAACTACAATTATGGCCGGTTCCTGAACGAGCGAACGCTGACGGCTATGAAAGAGTGGATTCGGGCGGGGGGAAAACTCATTGCTATGGAACGGGCCGCGTCGTTTCTGGCTGGAAAAGACGGCTTCGATCTGAAAGAAAAAGAAGACAAGAATAAAGACAAAAGCAAGGAGAAAAGTGCTTCTGCCGATTCGCTTAAACTTTACGTTGACCGCGAACGAACAGCCATATCCGACGAAACACCGGGCAGTATTTACCGTGTAAACATCGACACGTCGCACCCGCTGGGCTTCGGACTGACGGGCGGCTATTATTCATTGGTTCAAAACGCGTATAACTTTGATTTCCTGAAAGATGGGTGGAATGTCGGCTATCTGAAAACCAACAATTACGTAGCTGGTTTTTCGGGCAAAAACGCCAGAGAGAAGCTAAAAAATACGTTGCTGATGGGCGTTCAGAGTTATGGCCGGGGCACCGTTGTGTATTTAGCCGATGATCCGCTGTTTCGGGGATTCTGGTATAACGGCAAGTTGCTGTTCGGCAACGCGGTATTCATGGTCGGAAATTGATTCTAACGTCAGAAGCTCCCCAAGAAGCCTGACAAAATCAGGACGGGACGCAACGGTTAGCCTATCGTTGCGTCCTTTGTTTTTAATCGCTGAAAGGGTAAAACTACTCAGTTTGCGCTTTTTAGCATTGATCTATCTTAACACGTCATTTGGTGAAATTTTCCTTTAGTCTCTCGCTCGTTTGTCTGTTAATCAGCCACTTTCCGTTGCTGGCGCAGAAAAAAAACGATACGTACCAGCTTCACATAAGCCGTACCCAATTGCCGGTCACCGTTGACGGAACGGTGGATGAACCCGCCTGGCAGGCTGCCGAAGTAGTGAACAACTTCTGGATGGTGCTGCCGATGGATACCAGCCGCGCCCGTGTCAAAACGGACGTTCGGATGACGTACGACGACCGGAATATTTACCTCAGTGCTGTTTGTTATCACGGCGATGTAGCCGGGCCGTACATTGTCGAGTCACTCCGGCGCGACTGGGCATTCGGCAAAAACGACAACTTCATCGTCTTCCTCGACACCTTCGATGACCAGACCAACGGCTTCACGTTCGGCACCAACGCAGCCGGGGCGCAATGGGACGCGCTGCTGTATGAAGGCGGCAAAGCCAACCTGAGCTGGGATAACAAATGGCTGTCGGTGGTGCGAAATTATCCGGATCGCTACGTGGTCGAAATGGCGATTCCGTTCAAAACAATTCGCTACAAACAGGGCATTACCAAATGGGGAATCAACTTCGGTCGGCAGGATTTAAAAACCACCGAAAAATCATCCTGGACACCTATCCAGCGTCAGTTTCCAACAGCGTCGCTGGCTCTGGCGGGGGTGCTCGTCTGGGATCAGCCACCGCCACAACCCGGCCCGAACATTTCACTGATTCCTTACGCGCTGAGCGGATTAACCCGTGATTACCAGAACAATACACCAACAAAAAGCCGCTTCGATGCCGGGCTTGACGCCAAAATAGCCATTACGTCATCGCTCAATCTGGACCTGACTGTCAACCCCGATTTTTCGCAGGTAGATGTCGATCAGCAGGTAACGAACCTTGACAGATTCGAGTTGTTTTTCCCCGAACGGCGACAATTTTTCCTTGAAAATGGCGATCAGTTTACCAACTTTGGTTACGGAAATATCCGCCCGTTTTTCAGTCGCCGGATCGGTCTGGGCGGGGTGCCGATTCGGTTTGGGGCGCGGCTAAGCGGCAAGCTGAATAAGGACTGGCGTATTGGCATTATGGATATGCAAACGGGCCGCGTCGACGATATGGGAGCTGGTGTGGAGTCGTTGCCCGCCCAGAATTTTGCTGTTGTAGCCCTGCAACGACGGGTGTTTGCCCGCTCCAATATAGGGTTGATGTTCGTCAATAAGGAATCGCTGGGCTACCAGCCCACTACGGATAAACCCGCTTACTCGCGCTACAACCGAAACATTGGCTTTGAATATAATCTGGCTTCAGCTAATAATTTATGGACAGGCAAAGCATTGTATGTCAAGTCGTTCAGCTCCCAATTGAATGGTTCCGCTACAACAGGCAGCGATGCTGTTTATGCAGCCAATCTTCAATATTTCAGTCGCAAGTGGCTTATTGGCGGGCAGGTTGAGTCGGTTGGTAAAAATTACACCGCCGAAGCGGGTTACGTGCCGCGCCGGGGCTACGAACGCGTAACGGCAACCATTGGCTACACGTTTTTACCAACGGGCAGCAACGTACTGAGTCACGGGCCAACGCTCAATTCTACGTACTTTTTCGACCCGGCCTGGCGGCAGAGCGACAACGAAAGCTTTTTGAGTTATACCGTTACGTTTCGGAGCAAAAGCGTATTTACGACCTGGGTTGCCCAGGATTTCGTCCGGCTGTTGCAACCCTTCGACCCAACCAATTCAGGTCGTCAAACGCTGGCTACGGGCACTGAACACCGCTGGAAGGCCTGGGGAACGCAGTTTATCTCGAAACCCCAGAGTCTGTTCACATACGGATTCACGTCGCGCTATGGCGGTTATTATGCCAACGGAACCCGCCTGAACCTGACCGCCGATCTGGGCTATCGATTTCAGCCCTACGTTAGTTTAGCCGCCAGTGCGAGTTATAATGACATTCGATTAGCGCAACCTTGGGGTAAAACGACGTTCTGGCTGGTTGGCCCTCGCTTCGACGTAACGCTGACCAATACGCTCTACCTGACCACGTTTGTGCAGTACAACGAGCAGCAGAAAAATATGAACGTCAACGCCCGCGTTCAGTGGCGTTACAAACCCGCATCCGATTTTTTCCTGGTTTACACAGACAATTACCTACCGAACTCAGCACAAATCGGGCAGGACGTACCGGGCTTCTTATCGGTCAAAAACCGGGCGTTGGTTCTGAAATGGACGTATTGGTGGAATATCTGACGCAGAGCGTTTAAACAAACTGTATTCGTGATAGTTAAATTGGCAATCGCCGGAGGGCGAGCAACTTAGCGAACTACACTAAAAAACAACCAACGTTTATGAAAACTCTGCTGCGTTTCTTCCCGATGGCCATTGTGGCCCTGTTTTTAACTATATTCATGACCAGTTGCTCGGCTATTGGCGACATTTTCGCAGCCGGAGCTTACACGGGTATTATCGGTGTCATTGTAGTAGTTGCCCTCATTATCTGGCTCGTATCGAAGATGTTTGGCCGGGGCCGTTCCTGAAATCACCCATTCAACAGAAAAGGCCGAATCTCTCACGGGATTCGGCCTTTTCTGTTTTTTTTGTCAGTACGTTATGCTACCAGTTCCAGTAGTCCGTCGCGCTGAAGAACGATCCGCTGGCGTTCGCTAAGGTCGTCGGAAGCCCGCATAAGCGGCAACCGGACATCGGCAGAAACCAAACCCAGAATCTCCAGAATATTTTTGATACCCACCGGATTACCTTCCTCATACAGCAAGGGGTCGATCCGCAGGAAATGGCCAAGTTCAGTACGTGCAAACGCAAAATCACCCCGCAGAGCCGCGTCGATCAGGCCCGTAAATTTAGCCGGAAACGCATTGGCAACCACCGACATAACGCCAACGCCACCGATGCTGATGATGGGCACGGCCTGTACGTCGTCGCCGGAGATCAGCAGAAAATCGTCGGGTTTGTCGCGGGCAATTTCCATACACTGTTCAATGACGCATGAAGCTTCTTTCACGCCGATAATGTTCGGATGCTGAGCCAGTTCGCAAATGGTTTCGGCACTCATATTAATCCCCGTCCGGAATGGAATATTATAGAGAATAACAGGCACCGGGCTGGCGTCGGCAATGCGCGTAAAGTGCTCAATGACACCGCGTTTGCCGGGTTTATTGTAGTACGGGCAGACCGATAGTATGGCATCGACGCCCTGAAAATCAATATCCTTCATCCCCGACACAACGTCAGCCGTGACGTTGCCGCCAACTCCAAACACGATGGGCAGATTTTTCGGATTATTCTCCTTGAGATATTGAAGCAACTGGCCTTTCTCCTGTTTAGTCACCGTCGGCGATTCACCGGTTGTACCCTGTAAAACAACGTATCGAACACCTCCATCGGAGATGTGCCGAACGATGCGGCCAAGGCCGTCGAAGTCAATGGATTGATCGGCATTGAAGGGCGTAACGATGGCGACGCCCACGCCGTGAAACTGAGTATTCATTGGTGACAACAGGAATGTATTACGGCAAAGTTACGGGAATTTGGGCGGTAGTAATGGGTTTATTCAACCATATTAAGCGAGAAGTTTCTGGGAACGAAATAGGCGGGCGTTTTTAATTCAAATACCTCATCATGAATAGAAGCGACAAACAGACCGGCTTTCTGTGCTTCCTCCCGTTGCTCCTTGGCTCCGCTCACACAGGCAATAATGCCATACAATTTCTTACTGGCATGTTCAGGATGAAGCCGCCGAAACCGTTCGATTGTCTTTAGTGTCTGCTCAATATCCCGCTTTTTAAGATGACTTTTTACTTCGACAATCACGGCTGCGTTCACCTCACCGTTCGCTAATCCCAGTACGTCGATTTCCAGCGTATCCGAACCGGCCTCTGTCTTATAATTAGTAGTAACTGTTTTCATTCCGAACTGCTTCCGCAACACCTTGTCCATCGACGGAAACGCCATGCCTTCGGTGAACGAACCAAACTTGTTACCAATGTCCCCAACAATTTTAGCAACCCGACTTATTTCTTTGTCGTTTTCGCGTTGTTGCTCGGCAATTTCCCTCAAAATGACCTTAATGTCTTCAAAACTGGTTTCCCTCTCCATAGTTCGGTGGTTTGTAGACAAAGATAACACATTCATTACCAATCGGTCATACCTCCAGCATCGCCAGAAACTCATCTTCACCAATCATCGGCACATTGAGTTTTCGCGCCTTTTCGACCTTCGATGGACCGGCATTTTCGCCCACAATCAGGTAATTCAATTTTTTGGAAATGCCGCTCAGGACTTTCCCGCCGTTGGCTTCAATGCGCGATTCGAGTTCTTCACGGCTGAAATTGGCGAAGGTGCCTGAATACAAAAACGTCTTACCCGCCAGCGTATCTCCCTCGCGCTCAACCACTTTTTTCTCCCCGGCAAACGGCAATCCAGCCGCCCGAAGTCGCTCGACAAAATCGCGGTTTTCGGCATCGGCAAACCACGCCACTACGCTCTCGGCAATGCGCGGCCCGGTGTCCGGCACGGCCAGCAGCGCATCCGAACCGGCGTTCATAATGGCATCCATCGACCCGAAATAATCAGCGAGTTTTTCGGCGGTGGTGTTGCCTACGTACCGGATTCCCAAACCAAACAGCACGTTTGGAAAGGGCTGTACTTTCGAGCGTTCGATAGCCGTCAAGATGTTTTCAACGGTTTTCTCGCGGAAACTGACAATGCGCTTTTTGCCGGATTCCTCATCGAGAAATATCTTTTCAATACCCAGTAAATTCTCAGCAGTTAGCGTGTACAAATCGGCGGGGGTTTGGACGAGGCCCCGGTCGATGAGCAGTTCGATTTTCCCTTCGCCCAGACTCTCGATGTTCATGGCCCGTCGCTGAATAAAATGCTCGAACCGGGCCTGCCGCTGAGGTGG
>JANPJE010000014.1:0-6067 GCA_031425355.1 Spirosoma sp.
ACGTCGATGCTCGTAATCCAGGTGCCGGGAATGTAATTCAGGCCAAATGTCGTTGCCAGCCCACGTACGGTTGGTATGTTCTCAACGTTGGTTTGAACGTATTGACCGCCCAATCCCAGAAACTGAATCTGCTTCGCGCCCGTCACAGCATCGCTGTACGACACACTTACTGATGCGTTTGTCTCGAAACTTTCGGAGAGGTTGCAGCAGGCGGCTTTTGCCAGCGTACGCTGATTAATGAATTCGGTCTGAATGGGATTGATCCGGTCAATCTGCCCCGGCGAACCGGACACTGTCACTTCCTCTAATGTTCGTTCGGAACGCAGGGTTGCAGTTAATTCTGTAGTCGGATTACTAACCATTATAGTATCAGCCAGATAACCGACGTAGCTAATAATCAACTTATTAGCTGGTGGTGTGAGTGGAATTAAAAAACGTCCGTCGGCATCGGTTGATGTACCAACCTGAGTATCGGCCCATCGAACAGTGGCACCGACCAATGGTATTCGTTGGCCGTTGACCGTTTCGCCGACGGTCCCCCGAACAGGTTCCTTTTCAGCGACGGACGTATCAGCCGGTGTTTGTACTTGAGTAGTTGAATCGGCTTGCGCCAGCCCCGAATGAACGGCCAGCAGCGCAACCCATAAAAATAGAAATCGCATGAGTTCGTTGATTGATGAGATAGAATAGAACAAAACCCGCGTGCTGGTAGAGCACCGGTTAGCTATTATCAATCAGCGTATCAAAGGAGGAGACTATGAACGAGCGTCAGAATATCGCGCCCGGACGGTGAAGAAGGAGACGGGAAAGTCGAAACAGACGATGTTTTTTCGGCAAAAATCAGGTCGCAAACCCAAGCCAGTACGACTGAAACACCTGCTATAAGTCCTTCGGCAGCAATCTTGACAAACTTGGCGATGAACTGACTCAGCGATGACGAAACATCGACGTTCTCGAAATAGGTTTCGTCCTGGCAGCATTCAGTCTTTTTAATGACTGTCTGATTGGCAGACATCGGCTGTTTATCCGATGAGCAGCCCGGTTGTATTTTGGCATCGCTAAACGCGACGACCATTGTTTTTTTCTTGCCCCGCATCTGGCACGAATGTTCAACTAAGCCGAAGCCGGTACTGCTCAGCAGCACGACACAGACCATCAGTAAGTTGAACAACTGGAACAGAGCGCGTTTCATAATGGGTCAAATATCTGTACTGAACGAATGTAACGCAAATATTTATGAGTGAATGGAAGGAATTTTATAAAACTGTGCGGCCATTCTGTAAAAACCCCAATCCCTCAAAACAGGGATTGGGGGAATTCTATGCCGTTAAACCGCTTCCGGTTCAGGGCTTACCAGTTCGCTCATGGGGCGAAGATTGCGCTTCTCCTCTTCGTTGAATGGAAATATGTCCAGAATTTTCGTTGTATTCACGTCCGTAATCTCGAACGGATCGAGGGCCGTTTTCAGGCTTAGTTCAACGCGCTCGTAGGCTTGTTTGGGCGTTTCGGCATTCACCAGCATCAGGCTCGGCGTCTTCTTCTGCTTACCCGTTTTTTCGTCGTCAGTGATAAACATCGCCTTCACTTTGAACCAGGTTTCACCACCGTCTTCGTTATGAAATACGTCGGCTAATTTCATGCGTGAAATCTCCGTGATTTCAAAGTCCGGGGTGTTAGCGGCAATCTCCTGATAGAGCCGACCTTCGGCATCGGTATAGCTCACGGCATCGACCAGATAGGCTTCCGTTACCGTTTTTTGCTTTATAAATTCTTCATTCCGGGTGCCGACATTCGAGTCGTCGATGGGTTGCTGATAGCGGATTTTTCCGAGAAACCAGTTAGGCATTTTTACAGGTTTTGATACGTAAATAGAACAGTTTTATGGGGGCAAAAGTGCCAAAAATAAGTGAAGAATGAGGAGTGAAGAATGAAGTATATATTTCGATGAAAGACTATTGTTCTTCATTCTTCACTCCTCATTCTTCACTATAAATCACTCCTTTTTACTCGCCCGGTTTGCTTGTTTGATGGTTTGCTCGATGGTGTCCCATTGTTCGGTAGTCACTTTTTCGAGGTGGCTGAACTCGCCCGCCATCAGCACTTCGCCCCCATCGATGGTGATGCTTTCGCCGGTAATGTAGCCTGAATAATCAGAAAGCAGGAAAGCGGCCAGGTTTGCCAGTTCGCCGTGTTCGCCCACGCGGTGTAGCGGAATCCGGCTTGTAGGGTCCATCATACTGGCTAACGGTTCGGGAAAGAGCCGGTCCCACGCACCTTTGGTCGGAAACGGGCCAGGTGCGATGGCGTTGAGCCGAATGCCGTATTTGCCCCATTCTGCCGCCAGCGATTTAGTCATAATCAACGCTCCGCCTTTAGCGACCGCCGACGGTACTACGTAACCGGAACCGGTGGTGGCGTAGGTAGTCGAAATGTTCAGCACGGTCCCCGGAATTTTGTTCTCGATCCAGTACTTACCCACCGCCAGCGTGAAGTAGTACGTGCCCCGCAAAACGATGTCCACGATGGTATCG
This sequence comes from Spirosoma sp., assembly GCA_031425355.1. Lineage (GTDB taxonomy): Bacteria > Bacteroidota > Bacteroidia > Cytophagales > Spirosomataceae > Spirosoma. The sequence continues at coordinate 2,532 of JANPJE010000014.1, forward strand.
AACGCTTTGTACGACAGCCGCTCAGTTGGGCTGATGAAGTTCCCGGCGGAGTTATTAAGCAACCCGTCGATCCGACCGAATTTTTCGATTGTCTCCCGGATCACATTTTCTATGGCATCCGTATTCCGAACGTCGCAGGCTACTGCCAGTACCGTGCCGCCCGTTTCTTCCATTAATTCCTTCGCCGTATCGTCAATTACATTCTGCCGACGGCTGCAAATGGTGACGTTGGCGCCGAGTTGCAGCAGATACCGGCTGATGGATTTGCCGAGGCCCGTACCGCCCCCGGTCACAATAATAGTTTTTCCTTTCAGCGCATCATCGCGCAGCATTCCGGTTGTCATAAATTGAATGGTTGATTGGTTAACGTGTTAATTTGTTGATTGGATGAAGATTGTATTCAATCAACCATTCACCAGTCAATAACCTCTATTGGTTTTCTTGTTAAACTCGGCTTTGCGTTTTTCGAGCGTGGCTTGCATGGCTTCGCTGAAGTCGTTGGATTGCATCTGGCTTGAATTCCAGACGGCTACGTATTGCAGCCCATCGTCGATGGACTTGTCCATGCTGTAATTCAGGACATTTTTCGCGCCCTGAACGGCGGTAGCGGGGTTGTCGGCAATCTGGCGGGCCAGCGCGGCAGCAGCCTCAAAAAGCTGTTCAGGCGTGTCATAAACATGGTTGACCAGACCGATACGTTCTGCAAAAGCAGCATCGTAATCGGCGCCGGTAAAGGCCATTTCACGGGTAAACCCCTGCCCGATTATTGTCGGCAGAAACTGCAAACCGCCAATGTCGGGTGTGATGGCGAGTTTGGCTTCCCGCAGACTGAATTTAGCATCACGGGAGCACAGCCGAATGTCGGCTGCGGCAATCATGTTTACGCCCCCGCCAATGCACCAGCCGTGCACAGCCACAATAACGGGCTTGGGCGACTCGTGCATTTTCTGAAATCCGGACTGCATCTGCCGAATCTGCGCCATCAGTTCCGCCCGTTTCTGCGCCAGTACGGTTCCGGTGGTCATACTGCCCAAGCGGGGCATCATCTGCCCAATGTTCAGCCCGTAGCTGAAATGGTCGCCACTGCCTCGAAAAACAATACACCGAACGTCGCGCATCCGGTTAATTTCGTCCATTGCGGTGGGCAATTCATCCCAAAACTCCGGTCCCATGGCATTTCCTTTGCCGGGGCCAAGCAGCGAAACCGTCATCACACCGTCGGTTTCGGCGAACGATAAAGACTGATACGTTTGATCCATAAGGTATAGTATGCTTGCATACAGTGGGCGTAAAGATGGGAAATTACCCGATTAGTCAGTACGATTTTGCTGTAGAATATTGATATTTCAGCAACTAATTGACCCCCCTTGGGGCTTATAGCTTCGTACTCAATTATGACCTCGCCTATGCATTTCGATACGCTCGCTCTCCGCGCCACCCATCAGCCCGATCCTGTAACCGGGGCGGTGGTCCCTCCTATTCACTTATCCACTACGTTTGCCCGCAATGCCGACAACGAATTGCCCGCCGGATATATGTATGCGCGACCCAATAACCCCACCCGCGAAGCGTTGGAAAAAGCATTGGCCATGCTCGAAGGTGGAGCCGTTGGTATAGCGTTTGGGTCGGGACAGGCGGCTGCCATGACACTTTTTCAGGCACTGCGCCCCGGCGACCATGTGCTGCTGTCGACGGATGCATATCATGGCACGCCTGCCCTGCTCGAACAGGTGTTTCATCCCTGGGGGCTTACCTACACGCGTGTAGACATGACCGATTTCGATGCGGTAGAGTCGTCGCTCCACGAAAATACACGCATCGTCTGGTGCGAGACGCCCTCAAACCCCATGCTGCAAATAACGGACTTGCTGACTATAAGTCGGTTAGCGCACGAAGCCGGAGCTATCTGCGTATGCGACAACACTTGGGCCACACCTGTTCTGCAACGCCCCCTCGACCTCAACTGCGATGTAGTACTGCACTCGACAACCAAATATTTAAGCGGCCATAGCGACGTACTGGGCGGTGCCCTGATTTTTAAACACGATAACGACTTTACAAAGCGGGTACGCCTGTTGCAGGGCTTGTCGGGGGCGGTTCCCTCGCCGTTTGATTGCTGGTTGGTAAGCCGGGGCATTAAAACGCTGGGCGTTCGGGTTCGGGCGCAAAGCACTACAGCACAGACCATTGCCGATTTTTTAGAAGGTCACCCTGCCGTCGAAAAAGTACATTATCCGGGTCTGTCGAGTCACCCCGACCGCGCACTTATTCAACAGCAAATGAACGGGCCGGGAGCCATGCTGTCGGTACAGGTAAAAGGTGGAGCCGCTGAAGCTATAGAATTCATCAGTAAGCTGAAACTCTTCACGAGGGCGACAAGCTTAGGCGGTGTAGAGAGCCTGATTGAGCATCGGGTCAGTGTTGAAGGCCCGAATTCGATGACGCCTGCAAACCTGCTTCGCGTATCGGTTGGGCTGGAACACGCCGAAGATTTAATTGCTGACCTGGCGCAAGCATTGGCTTAATGATTTTTGGGTGAAACCGGCGGCATCGCTTTTAATGATCGTTCTGGCGGCTCGATGAGTTTCCGGCGTTTTTGATAGGAACGTAACATCGTGTAATGCGTCGATGAATCCGGGACTTTTATCGGCATATTGTCCATCGTAGCACGAACCACATTTGGCGGGTCTTTAGGGCTTCGATAAAATGAATTGTTGGGCCGGGCATTGGGCATAGAGTTGGACGAAAATGTTTTCGGTAATGAATCCCGACGAATCGCTTTTTTAGGTGCCTGAGCGAACGCGCAGCCAGCCAACAGCAGAACAAAAAGTAGCGTTTTCATAAGCACACGAATCAGTCAGTACAGCAGTTCGATGAAGAGACGCGGCAAATTCTACAATCGTTGCATCTGTTTTTGCTACCTCATGCCGGAAACTAAAGGCTGTATGTCGGGGTTTTGTATGCAAATTGAATCAACATAACAGAATGAAAATTGCCTTAATTTCCACCTCATCACGCCAAAACAGCAATTCACTACGTTTTGTCAACTACCTGCGGCACGTTCTGGCCGAAACCAGCCAGCATGAGGTTACGATAGTAAATTTTGAAGAGTACGATATCCCATTTGTTGGCCAGGGATCAGTAAAAAAAGACGCGTTGACGTCTTTCCAAACCGAACTAATTGATGCCTGGGAAGCGGCCGATTTGGTCATTTTCGCTATGCCCGAATACAACTGGACAGCCCCGCCACAGGCAACCAACACAATCCACCAACTCGGCGGACCGGCCTTCAAGCACCTGTTCGACAATAAAGTTTTCGCGATGGTGGGCATCTCGAACGGACGCGGTGGTCGTCAGCCAGCATTGGACATGACAACGGTGCTTAACAAGATCATCAGTTTCACCAATAGCTACTCGATCATCTCGCCGAAACTATATGAGTCGCACGAGACGGACAAAAACCTGGACGAAAATGGCCAGTTTAACGGCCACGCTGTTTATGAAAAAACCGCCCGGGCCTTCCTGGATTATACCAT
>JANPJE010000015.1:0-9779 GCA_031425355.1 Spirosoma sp.
TCGTCGGCCAACTGGCGGGATGCGGCAAACGGAACCGAAAACGTAAATACCCAGGGTGGGCTGCTCAATAAAAATGGTCCCTACCGGGCGCTGGGCGTTGCCTTAAGTTATTACGTGAAGCGTACCGGCATTCGCTCTATCATCTGGCATCAGGGCGAATCCGACATCAACAACTCACAGGGCGACTACGTGAATAATATCACGCAATTGATTAACAAGACCCGCTCCCAGACGGGCATGAACCGGTTGTCGTGGATGGTCTGTCGGGCCACCTATATGCAGGGTCATACAAATCCGGCCGTTATTGCAGCTCAGAACCAACTGGCCGACGCGGGCAACAACTGTTTTGCTGGTCCGGCGACCGATTTCATGTCGGGCTCGCAAGACTGGCGTTGGGATGACGCGCACATTAACGACGATAAGTACCCGGTTTTTGAGGGGCTGTTCAACGACATCATGAATGTGAATTATTTCAACAGTTCACAACCTTCTCAACCGGCTTATACACCGTCCATTACGACCGGCTATATTTTTCCCCATGAGTTGAATGGGGGCGGCCACATCCAGGTGCCTTACATGGCCACGGCCCCGGTTCGGGGTGAGAATCAGTACGTGGTTCAACTACTGGACGAGAACGGTAATTTTCTGGCCGATTTAGGATCGGGTACTTCCGCAGGCAACAACCTGATTAACGTGCAGCTTCCGGTGTGGGCCGATGGTCGGGTGCGGGTTCGCGTCAACTCGACGGCGCCCGCCCGCAACGGCGAAGCTTCGGAGTTTTTCATTGTCCATAGAACGGGCGACCGTCCATCGGGTAACCCGATTGTAAATGGTTCGTATGCTGCGCTCAACCTGGTAACGGGCACGGCGGTCAATATAACCTTGCCGACTAACTTTTCTGACCCGGCTAACCTGGCCCTTAGTTACAGTTGGCAGAATCTGCCTGGCGGTCTGAGTGGTTCGGGCCTGAATCTTCAAGGGACGGTAAGCGGCTCGGCCCGCACGGAGACGGCCACGCTGACAGCCACCAACAGTGCGGGACAGTCAACCAGCACAAGCATCACCATCAATGTTACTACCCCAGCGGGAACGCCGGTCACCCCCCCAACCGGTACATGTGGCTTTACGGAAGGACAGTTTATGTTCACCTTCTACGGAGAGCGGATTTATGCTCACTTCTACAACGGCATTTTGTTTGCCGCTAACGAAAGTGCAACGTCGGGCTTCAAGCCGCAAATATGGGTTCATGATGCGGGTAGTGTATCGGGTTTTGACATGAGTAGGGTAAGCTGTTTTGCCACGACTGACCCTCGAACCTCGCCACCTGCGCCACCTGCGCCACCTGCGGATACGCCGACAACACCACCACCGGCAGCACCAGCACCACCAGCCCCGACTACGCCGACACAATCGCTCATTAGCCCCGTAGGTTATGTTGACATTTCGGAGTGTGGTCGTCAGTACGGCTGGGCGCGGGATGCGGCAGTCGCAAACAGTGTCGTCTCCATATCAGTCTATTGGGATAATACGCTGGTCAGCACATTCCCGGCCAATCAGTACCGGAATGATCTGGCAGCCGCTTTTGGGGATAATGGCAATCACGGCTTTAGCTACGACACGCCCTCATCACTCCAGTCGGCGGGCAATCATCAGGTGAAACTACAGATTGACGGGGCGGCTTCTCCATTCCATACGGCTACCGTCTACTGCGCTAACCGGCAGCGGGTGGCGGCTACCATCCCGCCTGTGGTGGAACGAAACAGGGAAGAACGCGCTCAACGCTGGCTGGTATTTCCCAATCCGGTCACTAACCTGTTTACCCTCAACGTACCGACTGCCTATCAAACCCAGCCGCTCAACTTATCATTGGTCAGCAGTGGGGGTAAATCCGTTACGCTCAGCGAGGTGGCAGCCCCTTCCGGACAGCGCAACCTAAATGTGAGTGATTTGCAGCCGGGAGTTTATATCCTGCGCATTGTTAGCGGCAACAAAACGGTAGAGACGCTAAAAATCCTCAAACAGTAATCTTGAGCCAGCTCTATACCCGTCCCGCCAATCGGCGGGACGGGTATTTTGTTTTTTACCAAACTGTTTTTGGTTGGCCAATTCGTGCCAAGGCAACGGTGACTGTATTCCAGCCACAGATAGGAATGTTGTTTTTGATTTTTAACCTGTTGAACTTTGTCCTGCTTTTCTGCTTTGCCCGAGTAATTTGGGATAACAAGACCTTACGGTCGCCTGACCACTTTTGACAATTTCTTTCGTAAATATGGCCGCAAAAAAGCCCAAATTTTATGTTGTCTGGCAAGGCCGGAAACCCGGCGTTTACGACAGTTGGGACGAGGCCAAAGCCCAGACCGACGGATTTGCGAAGCCGTTGTTTAAATCGTTCGACAGCAAACCAGCCGCGCTTAAAGCCTATAAAGACAAGCCCCATGCCCACATCGGTCAGGCCATCAAACCAGCCGGTAAGCAGAGTAAATTATTGGGCCTGGTAGGCGATCCGATTCAGGACAGTTTGGTTGTCGATGCGGCCTGGAACACCGCTACGGGCGATATGGAGTACCAGGGTATTTACTTGGCCACGAAGCAAAAGCTGTTTCTGAAAGGTCCGTATACTGACGGAACCAACAATATCGGCGAGTTTCTGGCGATTGTTCACGCGCTGGCGTTGCTTCATCAAAAGGGCAGTAACATCCCGGTTTATTCCGATTCGCGGACGGCTATCGGCTGGGTGAAAAAGAAAAAAGCGAATACCAAACTCGAAGAAACCACCCGAAACGCCGAACTATTTGAGCTACTCGACAGGGCCGAAGCCTGGCTCCAGACCCACCGGTTTGCCAACCCGGTCCTGAAATGGGAAACGACCGTCTGGGGCGAAAATCCCGCTGATTTTGGGCGAAAATAATGTTCACCTTCAAGCAATTCACCATCCGGCAGGACCGCACAGCCATGAAAGTCTGCACGGATGCCTGCGTTCTGGGTGCCTACGCCGACGTAGCGGGAGCGCGCATTCTCGACATCGGCACGGGCACAGGATTACTGGCGCTCATGGCTGCACAACGTAATTCAACGGCCTTGATTGATGCTGTTGAACTTGATGAACTTGCTGTAAATCAGGCCATTGACAACGTAATGAATAGCCCGTTTGCCGGACGGGTGAGCGTAGTGAAAGGTCGCATTCAGGATTTTCAGGGGCACAAATGCTATGACCGAATCCTGACCAATCCGCCATTTTACACTGACCATCTTCGTTCGCCCGATCCGGCAGTGAACCGCGCCCTGCACACCGACGAACTGCCTTTTGCCGAGCTAATTGCCGCTGCTACCCGGTTGATGAAACCGGATGGGCAATGGTGGGTGTTGTTGCCGCCTTATGAAATGGGGAGACTTACTCAAATGGCGCAGGAAGTTGGATTACGGCCTTTCAAACGACTTTCCGTTCGGCACAACAGTCAAAAACAGGTTTTTCGCCTTGTAACGGGCTTTTCGTTCAGCTCACATACCAACACGGACGAGACGCTGATTATCTACGAACGTGACGGTAACCTTTACACACCAGAATTTCGGCGGTTACTCCGCGATTTTTACCTGATTTTCTGAAAACTCTGCGACCTTTGCGATAATCTTTGCGCCCATTGCGTTTAGAAACTATATGCCCGAACTGCTTCAACTGACCGTTCTGATTCCGCTCTATAACGAAGATGAGTCGCTGCCTGAACTGCACGACTGGATTGTGCGGGTCGTGACAGAACACCGGTTTACGTACGAAATCCTGTTCATGGACGATGGTAGCACCGATGACTCATGGGCCGTTATCGAGCAGTTAGCCAATCGCAATCCAAATGTGCGCGGGATTCGGTTTAACCGCAATTACGGTAAAACGGCAGCTCTGCAAACCGGTTTTCAGGCCGTGCGCGGGCAGGTTGTCATTACGATGGATGCCGATTTGCAGGACAGTCCCGACGAAATACCGGAACTGTATCGCCTGATTACCGAAGACAAATACGACCTTGTATCGGGCTGGAAGCAGAAACGCTACGACCCCATTACCAAAACACTTCCCACAAAACTGTTCAATGCCGTTTCGCGCTGGATTTCGGGTGTACAACTCCACGATTTCAACTGCGGACTAAAAGCCTACCGGCAGAAAGTAGTTCGGACCATTGCTCCCTCGCTTTACGGCGATATGCACCGAAACCTGCCTATTGTTGCTAAATGGGAGGGTTTTAGTCGGATTGGTGAGAAGGTGGTGCAACACCGCGCCCGTAAATACGGTACCACAAAATTCGGACTGGAGCGCTTTGTGAATGGCTTTCTGGACGTACTGGTCATTGCCTTCGTTCACCGGTTCAGCAAGCGACCCATGCACTTTTTCGGTACGTTCGGCACACTGTCGTTCTTTATCGGGACGATACTGGCCGTATATCTTATCGTTGAGAAGCTGGTTCATATCGCGCAGGGTGTCAAGTTTCGCAATGCAACGGATAATCCGTTGTTTTACTTCGGTTTAGTGGCTATTATTCTGGGCGTCCAGTTGTTTCTGGCTGGTTTTCTGGGCGAAATGCTCGTTCGGCAAAGCCTGAACCGCTCCAGCGAACAGCTTGTGGCCGAAAAGATTGGTTTTGCAGAAAGAAACGTACCGGCGTAACCGGCATTTACCTGTTCAATACATCCCCAATTTCATAGAAAAAGCAAATGAAGAGTAATTTTAAAGCCCACCCGTGGCATGGCATTCCAATTGGCGATTTGGCCCCAAAACAAGTGACGGCTTTTATCGAAATCGTGCCCACCGATACTGTTAAGTATGAAATCGACAAGGCATCGGGCTACCTCAAAATCGACCGGCCCCAGCAGTATTCCAACGTGCTGCCCGCGCTCTATGGCTTCATTCCGCAAACATTCTGCGGTGAGCAGATTGCCCGCTTAGCCAGCGAAAAATCGGGTCGGGTTGTTGCCGAGGGCGACGGTGACCCACTCGATATCTGTGTGCTTACCGAGCGTGAAATTACGCATGGTGACCTCATTTTGCAGGCTATTCCCATCGGCGGCTTTCGGATGATTGACAAAGGCGAGGCCGACGATAAAATCATCGCTGTGCTCAAAGGAGATGCTATGTACGGTCAATATACGGAGCTTGCTCAACTGCCTGAAGCAGTCGTGAAGCGGCTGCGGCACTATTTCCTGACGTACAAAACCCTGCCTGATGAGCCTGTTATGATGGAACTGGCCAATATTTATGGACAGGCCGAAGCCTGGGAAGTGATCCAGACCTCGATCAACGATTATAAGTTGATGTAGGAGGAAGGGAGGAGGAAAGGGAGTAATGGAGGAGGGGGAGGAAAGGGAAAATGCAGGAATAATAGTTGTTTTCCCTCGCGTCACTTTTCTCTCCTTTCTCCTTTCCTCCCCTTCTTAACCATTCGTCCGCCATTTCTTTCACTTAACACTTTTATAGCCCGGGAATTTACTTCCGGGCTATATTTGTATAAGCCCGTTACCAAGGGTTTTTATTTATTCGTATTTATGCCACAGTTTCTTAAGTACGTTCTGGCCACAATTGTTGGTCTGCTGTTATTTTCGTTTATCGGGTTTATGCTCTTGATTGGCGTGGGTACGGCTCTGTCGTCCTCATCGGACAAAAAGACGACCGTGAAGAAAAATACCGTTCTGAAAATAGAGTTGGATAAGCCCATTGAAGAGCGAAGTGCCGAAAATCCATTCAGCAGTTTCGGCCCTGTGGGCGGAACCGGCGATGCCATTGGTCTGGTTGAATTGAAACGCACCCTCAAAGAGGCCAAAGAAGACGATAACATCGAAGGTATCTACCTGCAAACCGAAGGCCCGATGGCAGGCTGGGCCTCGCTCGAAGAAATACGTAACGCCCTGATCGACTTCAAAAAGTCGAAAAAATTCGTGTATGCCTACGCCGAAACGATGACCGAAAAAGGGTACTACATCGCGTCCGTCGCCGATAAAATTTACCTCAATCCAGTGGGTGATTTAGAATGGAACGGCATAAATGCCGAACTGTCATTCTTTAAAGGAACGCTCGATAAATTAGGAATCAAGCCCGAAATCTTCAAGGTGGGTGATTTTAAAAGTGCCGTGGAGCCGTTCATCCGGGAGAACATGAGCGACCCGAACCGCCTTCAGGTGAACTCGTTTTTGAACTCGGTGAATAACCACATGCTCGAAGGCGTGGCACGAAGCCGGGGTCTTCGCGTGGATTCGCTCAAACGCTACGCCGACAACCTGACCATTCAGAATCCCGAAGATGCGCTGCGTACGAAACTCGTAACCAATTTAGGGTATCAGGATGAATTGGAAAGCGTTATTCGCAAGCAGTTGGGCGTTGAGGAGAAGAAGAAAATCAATTACGTATCGCTCAGTAAGTACGAACGTTCCGAGAAAACGGACAGCGACGAGAGTGGAAGTGGCTCAAATCGGATTGCCGTCATTATTGCCTCCGGCGACATTACGTCGGGTAAAAGCGGTGATGACAACATTGGCTCCGAGAGCGTTGTCGAAGAGATTCGCAAAGCCCGCTTAGATGATAAAGTGAAAGCCATTGTGCTGCGTGTAAACTCCGGCGGAGGCAGTGCACTGGCGTCAGATGTGATGTACCGCGAGGTTGAACTGGCTAAAAAGGCCAAGCCCGTAATCGGGTCAATGTCCGACTATGCCGCGTCGGGGGGCTATTACATGCTGATGGGGGCTAATAAAATTGTGGCCCAGCCCAATACCATCACAGGGTCGATTGGTGTATTTGGGATGCTGTTTAATACCGAAACGTTCTTTAAAGACAAACTCGGTATCACCTACGACCGCGTTAAAACCAACACCAACGCTGATATGGGGACGGTTACGCATGAAATGACCCCCTTTCAGAAACAGGTTATGCAACGGTCTGTCGAACGTATTTATGCCCAGTTTACGGGCAAAGCCGCTGCCGGACGGAAGCTGTCAGTCGATAGCCTGCGGGCCATTGCGGGCGGTCGCGTCTGGACCGGTACGCAGGGAAAAGCCATCGGTTTAGTTGACCAGCTTGGCGGTCTGGACGACGCCATCAAACTGGCGGCACAGTCGGCGAAGCTGAAAGACGGCGATTATAAAGTGAAGTACCAGCCACGTAAAAAAGAGTTTTTTGAGCAGGTGATGAGTTCATTCGGGGGCGATGAAGATGCCCGGATTAAGGCCCAACTTGGCGAATTGGCGCCGTATGTAAAGTACTTGAAAAAACTCAAAACGATGGAAGGCGTTCAGATGAGAATGCCGTTTGAGATGGATATTCGATAGTATTAAGTTTGGTTTACGTAGTGCGGACCCATACGATTTTCAAAATCGTATGGGTCTTTTTTTTACCTTGCACTACCCAATTTTGTTCTGATGCAGACCCTTCCCATTCACCTTGACCTGTTCGCGCTCGTTATTTTTCTGGGCGTGGCACAGGGCGTATTCCTCGGCATTTTCTTCCTCACGGGGGCGCGTCAAGTCGGCCCACGCGGACGAAACGTAGCGAACCGTTGCTTGGGCTGGCTGATGCTGGCACTATCGGCAGTTATCGGGGAGATGTTTCTCTGCTATAGCAATTACATGTTTCGGACATTGGCCCTCGTTGACTTCTCGGAGCCGCTTAATTTTGTGATGGGGCCACTGTTTTTCCTGTTTGTTTTTGCCCGAATTTGGGGGCGGCTCCCTCGTAGATGGATCTGGCATTTTCTACCCGCCGGGGGTTGGTTAATCAATGCTGTTTCCTGGCTTTATCAGCCTGTTGACGTCAAATACAATAATTACCTCAATGCTTATCATCCCGAACTCCCGTTTGCTACCGAAGCGGTTCATTACCTGCCCGAAGATTTTTTTGGCATTCGGGACTACATCAACGAACTGACAATACTGAGTTGCCTGATTTACAGTGTAATCGCTCTGGTAATCATACATCGGGCCTATCGTCAGGCTGGCCAAACGTTCTGGCAAAAATCACCGGTTCGACTGGCGCAGTTACGGAATCAGAGTCTATTGTTTCTGGCTGTGCCCGCTTTAGTCGTGATCATAAAGCCGCAGTTTTATGAGGACCTGGGCGATTATTTAGTAGCCTGCTACCTGACCCTGATTATTTACAGTACGAGCCTGCGGGTGATGACTGGCTCGACCTATCTGCTTGATGAACCGGCACCGCAGCTAACCGTGTCTGAAACAGGCGCTGATCCAAAGAAGAAATACGAAAAGTCGGCATTATCGGAAGAAGTAGAAGATGCAGTGCTCGGGAAACTTGCCCGACTGCTCGACACGGAAAAACCCTACCTCGATACCGACCTGTCGTTGCCTAAACTGGCTGCCCGGCTTAATACCAGTCCGCACAATTTGTCGCAACTGCTCAACGACCGGCTGGGGCAAACCTTTTTCGACTGGCTGGCAACGTATCGCATTGCTGAAGCCCAACTTCTGCTGAATAATCCGGCGACTTCCCATCTCAAAATCGACGAGATTGCTGAGCGGGTAGGCTATAACTCGCCATCGGCATTTCACACAGCCTTCAAACGAATTACCAGTCAGACACCCGCGCAGTTTCGGGCGAAGGGCTTTGGACAAGGTACGGTGCGTTAAGTTTTGGAAAAAGAGGACTTTGTCCCGGTCGGCATGAAGTTCGTACTCGTCGGGAAATAGGGTTTTTAGGGTATTTGCAGGCCAGTTTTGCCGTACAGAACCAAATCTGACCAACGATGAAGCCCACTCCACAACCTGTTACCCCGGACCCCGCACCGGAACACCATACCACGCTCAACCAGCGTCGTCACGACCTTGACTGGCTCCGCATTATTGCCATTCTTATTTTGCTGTTTTACCATACCGGCATGATCTACGTATCGTGGGGCTGGCATATTCAAAGTAAGGAAACGAGTCAGCCGATGGAAGAAGTTATGCGCTGGCTGCACCGCTGGCGAATGCCTCTGCTGTTTTTCATTTCGGGTGCAGGTACGTTTTTTGCCTTGAAAAAACGCTCGCTCGGAGCCTATGCCGGCGAGCGCGTCAGACGGTTATTTGTGCCGTTGGTATTCGGGATGTTCGTGATTGTGCCGCCCCAGATTTACATCGAATGGCTCTTTCGGGGCCGGTTTTCAGGAAGTTACGCCGAGTTTTATCCCGAAGTGCTCAAGTTCCAATCCTACCACGATGGCGGCACGGGCGGAGCGTTTAGCTGGCATCACTTGTGGTTTATCTGTTATCTGTTTTTCTATTCGCTGCTCAGTATTCCGGTATTTCGGTGGCTGAAAAGCGAGTCGGGGCAACGCTTCACCGACCGTATTGGCCAACTGATTGCCCGACCGGGCGGAGCCATGTGGTTGGGGGCTGTCGTAATTTTTATCAGCCAGATTACCCTAAAACCGTTCTTTCCGGACGAAACCCACGCGCTAACTAACGACTGGGCCTATTTCGTCAAAAATCTGTTACTTTTCTGGCTTGGCTACGTGCTCATCAGCCGACCGGTATTCTGGCAAATCCTGACCGACCAGCGACGTATTTTAGTAACAGGAACGCTTGTCTGCACGGTTTTGCTGTATGCTATTCGGGCAGTTTATGACACGGAAGGTCCCGATATTCTGGCTTGGGAAATTGTTTATTTAATTAACTCAGACTGCTTGGTGTGGTTTTCGGTGCTGGCAACGGTTGCCTATGGGTATCGGTACTTAAACATCAACCGGTCTATTCTGCCACATCTGAACGAAGCCGTTTACCCATTTTATATTCTCCATCAAACCGTAATTGTGCTGATT
>JANPJE010000016.1:0-10887 GCA_031425355.1 Spirosoma sp.
TGGACAATGGTCTGGGCGATTTCGGGCCGGATACCGCTGATGATGCACTCGGCACCCATCAGACGGGTCGCATTCACGGTTTTGATAAGGTGTTGAGCCACCAGAGAATCGACCATTGGCACACCGGAAATATCCAGAATAGCAATGCTGCTGCCGGTATTAACGATTTCCTGCAACAGACTCTCCATGACAACCATAGCGCGGGAGCTATCCAGCGTACCAATCAGGGGCATAGCCAGAATACTATCCCAAATCTGCACCACCGGCGTCGATGTTTCGGTCATCTCGTCCGATTGACGAAGAATGGTTTCCTCGCGTCCCTGAATGAACGTCTCGAACGTAACAATCCCTAACCCATCAATGAATTTGCTGACTTTCAGGGCTTCACGGGCCAGCCGCTGCGGGTCGTCGGTTAACTCGGCCTGCATGGTTTCAAGCAGTGCATCTTTCAGGCTGAAGATGTATAACGCTGTTTCACGGGGGGTGTACCCCTGCCGGGCGCGCGACATGGAAATATCTGATAATAAACTAATGAGCGGTTCCTGGTCAGGCGAGTTTGCAACTGTTAGATTGGCATCAGTCACTACCCGAAACAGTGTATCTAAAAGACCATCCGATTGCGTGCGGAGGTCGCTGTTGCTCATCAAATCATCTCGCAGACCGCTATCGACCAACTGCGCTTTCATCCAGGTTGTTAAAATTTGTTTTTTCTTTTTACGAAGAAGATCAACGGTTGAATCGGTCATGAGTAAAGGTTGGCTGTTTTCAACAAATATACGCATCTACCCTATAAGCCAGTTGATGAAAAAACTGTTTGAATTAGTGCTACTATTTCCCAAAAGAGACCCATGAAGGTTTCTCAAAACCTTCATGGGTAAAGTAGATTCAGACTTTAAGAAACCGGCTACGGTTAGGTAAGAGCACCCGACATCGCGGGACCGTAGCCCATGCGGCATAACAAAATTCAGCGAAATTGTTTATTTCGCGCCGTCGGCCTTCGCTTCGGTCACCGCTAACTGGCCGATCAGGTTGCCCATTTTCGCGCCTTCATCTATATCGAATCGGTAGTGAGTACCTCCGTATAGCCCCGATAGCCCCGATTCGGCGGCCTGGGCATTGAGGGTATTCGCATTGGCGGGAAACAGATAGGCCAGTGCCGCTCCGGCTGCCGTCGATACGGTGGCGTGGGGCGATACATAACCGGGCATGTTTGGGATGGTCACAGCGGTTTTGATAGCCGGGTCAATCTGCGAGGGGCGCGGCACAAAGTACGTGTACATAATACGCCAACTGGCCGTTGTTGCATCCTGCATGGCCCGGTTCAGGAGCGCATACGAACGAGCCGTACGCAATTCATTCTGGCCGGCTTGCCGAATGAGATCTTCGGCCAGAAAATTCCATTGGCCGGACAGCGAGTACGTGTTGGCTCCGTTGTCCCAATAATTGGCAATACGCCACTGGTCGCGGGTTCGGGCACTGGCAATGTCACGCACCTCGGACAGTGCTTTCTGAAATTCGGACGACGTAGTGGCCGGGGGAGCAGCGGGCGACGAACGAAAAATTGCCGTTGAGTCGAACCAGGTTTTCACGAGACCGGCAAGCGGCAACACGGGCGAACGGGCCGGAATGCCCAGGCTTTGCCATTTCTGGTCATAGCGTGCATTGGCCAGCAGTCCTGTCCAGACATTAGCGGGGTCGTTGGTACCATTAAACTTGTCCGTTTTGGCCCGGTCAATGACTTTTGCAGCGACACCTGCGGCCAGGTCTTCACCGGCTTTCAGGTCACTATTCACGTTCGCTCCAGCCCAAATCCGGCTTTGTTTATGTTCAGCCGCTTTGGCTTTGAGCCAAGCCGTTTCATTCGGAAAAAGAAACGCCAGTACCTGGCACGAGGCCTCGGCAATGGCGGCATCTTCTGACGGGTACGACGGCACATTGAGCACGGGCACCCGTGATAATACCCCCTGGCCTTCCAGCGATGACCGATTGTACTGGTATTTTGCCCGCCAAGCCACGACCAATGCATCATATTGGGCCACACTCAAAAGCGCGTAAATACGGGCCGCATAAGGAGCACCCGCATTCGGATTGGCAATATCTGCCGAAATAACCTGTCCCGTTGCGGGGTCATAGCCGGGTAGATTATTGTATTTGGCGACTAATTGCCGGGCAATCTGATTCCAGCGCAGAACGCCCCCGACGGCCCAGTAATTAACAGCCGTGTTCTGTTCGGGAGTAGTTGCCAGCAATCCATTTTTCAGGTCGCTCAACTCTTTTTGATACGTATCCGAGGTGGTGGCGGCCGGTTGCGGAACGGTTATGTCAGCCGTTGATTTCAGCACGACAGTTCGCCAGTTACCACCGTCGGCATCCACCGTAGTGGGCACCGCGAATGGCAGAATACCTTCGTCGATATTGGGTTCTTTGCAAGCTGATAACCAGAGGCATAAAGCCGCTAAAATAATGGTTGAATAAAACGTTTTCATATAGTTGATAATCATGTTCGGGTAACACCGGGTTAAAACCCGGCGCAAGTGATTTTGCATTGCGCCGGGTTTTAACCCGGTGTTACCTTACCTTAATTGTTGGCAGTCCAATGCCCAATAACCAATCCCCCGTTTATTTGGGTGCTTTTACCTGTATTTCGTCCATCGAGCGTAGTACCGTAGCCTGCCGTCAGACCGAACTGTTTTAATAACCGGATATATGCCGTTGCACCCACCCGTGTGAAACCAACGGCATTTGTCGGAAACGGGATGCCGGGGCCAATATTTGTACCCGTGCTGTGGGGTGATTGCCGCTGTCCCCAAACGTCTATATTCAGCCATTTATTGACGTAGCCGCCCCGGATAATGAGTTCGGTGACGTCGGGCACGTTGACTTTTGAGCCACTGTTTGGGTTAAGCTGGCCGGGGTCGTAGGTGTTCACGATGTGGTCAAGCGAGACCTGCCCACGCCGGATATAGCCATACTGACCCGTCAGGAAAAACGAACGCGATTTAAAGTGCAACAGCGTCCGGCCATCCAGATTTTTCGATCCGCGCCCAATCACGACCAGCGCGTCATTGACATAATTTTGCATCGGAACCGAATAACCTACCGCGAATTGCCAGGAGAGTCGGCTGGTGCCGAATTTATAATCGAACGCTTCCCACCGCAACGTGGCCGACGCATCTTGCAAACTTTCCTGCTTCGGCGAATAGCCCGCGCTGGCCTCGGTACGTATGTAGGGAGCTGACAAAATCAGGTCTAAATCATAACCCAACCCATACGTTCCGACGAGGGTCAGGGCCTGCGTGGTCACCGTGCCGATGTTCGGATTTTGCGTTTCGGTCCTGTTAACGTAGTAGGTATCATACGTCTCCTGCGAGCCAATAATAGCCAGGCTGCCCTTCCGCTGACCCCGCATAAAGCCGTCCAAATGCCCCTGAGCGTGGGTTTCAACCCCCATACACCAAAGACCAAGAACGAGGATTGAATAAGCTGTTAATCGCATAAGCTCTATTGTCGATTCCGCAAAAGTAGGCGTTCACGCCCAGCATCTGCCATGTACACGCGTTTTCCTTGTAAGTGGTTAACGAAGAAAAGTCAGATATAGTCAGGTTATTGTCAAGAGTCGTTTAAGAGCAAACTATCAATTCCTGACAACCTCTGACAATATTCTGACCATACCTGACAATTCACGACATTCATGTTGGCGTATACTGATCGTCGTGCGTATAGCCGTTTTCGGCTACTCGTTGCGCACGATACCGGTATAAGTCCGGGTCCTGCGGTGCCCACGTCGCCAATCCGTCCACATACCGGTTGAACATACAGAACGCTGCTGCAATCAATACAGTATCGTGAATGTCGTGGTCGGTGGCTCCCTCGGCGCGGGCGGCATCAACCTGTTCCGACGTAACAAATTTGCCGCCCTGCTGCACACTCCCGGCAATGGTCAGAAGCGTCTTTAATTTGGGTGAAATAGCGGCTTGCTGGTAATTGCACTTGACCGATTCGACAAGAGTCCAATCTATATCGCCGAGGTGATGACTGGCAATGGCTCCGTGAATGGTCTGGCAGAAAAAGCAATCGTTCAGCGACGATACGTAGGTGGCAATCAATTCGCGGTCCCCTTCGCTCAGACCCGACTCCGGGTGGTGTGCGTTGGCTCGCAACAATGTATTGACCAGATCATTGAGTGGGCGGGCGGTTTCGGGGCTGAACGCCATCGGTCCGCGAATGCCGGGCAAGTCAGCGGGTAGTTCTATGTGGGGCATATACGTTGTTCGTTTGTCGGAAACGATAGTCCCCCGGCCGCAGAGCAACCGGAGGCTATGTAACTAACCTATGATAAATGAAAGTCGGTGGGTGATTGTCTCCCCACTTTATGTTTTTAAACCGCTGGTGGCGACGGTGTCTGATAACCAATCGTGCCCATACGTTCGCCCATCGCTTCGTACGCTGCCGGATCGGTTGGCGTGAACGTTGCCAGCCCATCGACGTAGCGATTGTACATGCAAAAAGCAGCCGCAATCAGTACCGTATCATGAACATCGCCCTCGGTCGCTCCTTCGGCGTGAGCGGCTGTCACCAGGTCATCGGAAACGGTACGTGCGTCGGCCCGAACATGGTCAGCGATAGCCAGCAGAGTTTTTAATTTCGCTGAGATCGGGGCTGTACTGATATTTTCCAATGTCTGATCGACAAGATCGCGCTGATCGCCAAAGAGGTAGCGGGCTGCGGCAGCGTGGCTTTTCTGGCAGAAATCTGTTTGATTTTGCTTTGACACGAAGGCCGCAATCAGTTCGCGTTCAGCATCCGTGAGGGTACTGTCGGGCGAACCGGAACGTAGCAGCCTTTGCGCCAGTGCGTACAAAGGCTGACCCGTTTCGGGCCGGT
Source organism: Spirosoma sp. (assembly GCA_031425355.1). Classification (GTDB taxonomy): domain Bacteria; phylum Bacteroidota; class Bacteroidia; order Cytophagales; family Spirosomataceae; genus Spirosoma. The sequence continues at coordinate 4,885 of JANPJE010000016.1, forward strand.
ACATGACTAAGCTCCGAATTCCGGGAACACCGTCGGGAAGTGTGATATGTGGCATAAGCAATAAGTGAATTAGGAATGAGTGAAAGGGCGGATGGATGTGGTCATTTCCGTATCCAAATGGCATAAAACGAAATCATGAAGGCGGCTGAGAAAACAACTAAGGCATTCCCGAAACCACCCAGAACCGCAGTCAGACTCCCAACGAACAGCACCGCCGTTGCCGTAAACAAGCGGCCCACGTTAAAGCAGAATCCCGTAGCCGTGCCCCGAATCATGGCCGGAAATAAGGTCGGAACGTAACTCGACAGCGATCCCTGGCTAATTCCAAAAAATAAGGACAATAGAGCTACTTCGCCATAAATGATGGGCGAGAAGACTGGGTTCGTGAGAAAAAGCAGCCCGCAGGCAATGATGCAGCCCGTAAATGTTAGCAGCAATGTCTGACGCGAACCCAACCGATTGACCAGAAAACCCGACGCTACTCCGCCCAGAACACCACCTGTTCCAAGGAGTACCATCGTAATTCCGCGTTCCGCCTGTCCCGATTGCCCGGCGGGTAGCAGCGACTGCACCCAGGTTGGCAACCACGAGAAAATTCCCCAGAGACCAATAAGCACCGATCCAAAAATGATGGCTCCACTGAAGAGGTTAGACCGATTTTCGATGCTAAACAGACTGGATTTCGCTGCTGTGGATTCCATGCGACCCTGTTGCCAATTACCGGATTCGGGCAGAAAAAACCAGATCAAAACCGCTACAATCAGCGGCACCAGCCCAATATTAAAGGCAGTACGCCAGTCGTTGAAACCGCTTGCCAGACCACCTGTTGCCACAATCCCGACTGGAAAAGCCGTTGCCAGCACACCCAGCGCGACCGCCCTCGACTGGGCGGGCCAGATTTCGGACAGGTACACAGTCGATACTAATAATATGCCGCCAACGCCTGCACCCGTCAACGCCCGCAGGAATAGCAACGTAGTAACATCGGGCACAATCGTCGTTGCCAGCATACTCGCCCCACATAAACCCGTTGCAAAAGCCAGTGTCCGAACCCGTCCAAATTTGTCGGCCAGCGGCCCGAACAGAAGTCCGCCAACCATCCAGCCGTACAGAAAAGCCGCCCCAATCCATGAACCAACCGCCCCCACTTGCTCGTCCGACGATCTACCACCAAGTAGTTGCGGCACTGCTACCGGCAGGTACGTTGCCATGAGCGTACTGGCCGTGCCGCCAAACAAATAAGCGACGACACACAGGCCAAAACTCATCCATGGCAACTTTACATCTTGATTAACAGACACTTGCGTGGTTTCCATATTTTTTGATTGAGGGTGGTAAGTTTGACGTTTACCGCAACATACTCTGGTCAAATGTGAGCGATACGTAATACAAACCGCCCACCGCCGGGGAGCCATATGCCTGCACAACGTAGTTATTGAGAAGATTGCTGCCGCCCACTTTCAGGATTGTTTTCAGAACGGGAATCCGATAACTTACCTGCGCATCGACGAGTGAATAGGCGGGGACACGACCGGGACGGTTTTCGTTGAAGGTGCTGTACCAGTCGAACGCTTCCTGCCAGTGCCAGGCAATACTGAAGCCTAAACGGTCTGTCAGACGGTCGTTGCTGAGCAGTACGTTGGATTTGAAGCGGGGTGTATTGAAGGCCGGAATGTTGTTCGGGTCGGCGTTCAGAATGTTGAACTGTGCCCAGGTTCCATTGGCCTCGACGCGGTAGCCCCGGTTGAGCAGAGCCGTCAGGCCCGCGCTGGCTCCATCAGTCGAAACCCGGTCGGGCGCGTTAGTATAGAGTTGAAATGCCTGACGATTACCGGCTGTCAGAATGTCGGCGGCAGCCGCTGGGTTGACGCTGCCATCGGGCAGCAACACCGGATTTTGGGGCGTAATCACCACCTGATTCACCAGAAAATCGCGGTATTGGCCGTGGTAATAGCTCACGTCAAACAACAACCGGGGAGTCAGCAAACCTTTATAGCCAACTTCGACCGTCTGCAACTGTTCGGCGCGGATGCGCGGTACGTTCGACTTCACCAATTTATCCTTATTGGCCGCTACCGCCTGTGGGAAAGCCACACCACTGCCTACTGCCTGGCCAAAAGCCGCACCAAACGCTCCCACCGAGGCCGCTGTAAACGAGTTTTCATACGCCCCCAACCCGGCTGTGTTCGATGGAGCCGACCCCAGAATAATGATGGGTCCTACGTTGAGTTTTATAAACTGATCGGGCACGGTCGGGTTACGAAAACCAGTCTGGTAACTGGCCCGGAAGTGGTGCGCAGCGGAAGGCGAAAAAACCGCCGATGCACGGGGTGTAAAATTGCCCGCGAAATTCTGATTCTTATCGTACCGACCCGATACCGTGAATTTCAGTTTATCCTGCAACAGCGTTTTCGATGCCTGTACAAACGCGCCTACCTCTGATACCCGGATTTTATTGACCTTATCATCGAATAGCGTTCCTTCGGTATTCATGTCGAAGTAGCGCAGATTCCCGCCCACCTGAACACTAACCACCTTTACCGCCGATGTGAAATCATACAACCCTTCAATGTGGTATAACTTACTCTTACTCAGCACACCCGCCCCTTGCAGACCCGCGATGCCAATGTATTTTTGTTTCTCACGCTCGAAGTCCGCCGAGCCAGGCGCGAACCGTCCCTCGTTGGCGAAAGCGCGGGCGGCCTCGTTGTTACGGGCCGTAACGCCCGTTGCCTGTCCGGTAAAAGCCGTGCTGTAGCGGGTAAACCACGTAGCATCGGCTTGGGCGGTCGAGACTACATTACCTGACAAATCGCGCACCCAGGTTCGGTTGATAAGTTGACCAAGCGAACGGGTGTTGTAGGAGTTCTGCGAGTTTTCGGCAGTGGAATAGGCCCGCACAAAAAAGTTTTTGCCGCGCAGTTCAAGCCGTTGCTGCGTTAGCTGAAAATCGTTGAGCATAAACCGGCTGCTCCCCGTATAATTGACCGTTCCCTGCCCGAAATTCAGGGCGTAAATAAGTTCGGTGTTCGGGTTGATTCGATAGTGAGCCGCCCCGCCCAATTTCAGACTATACACGTTGTAATTGGTCAGATCGGTTTCGGTATAGCCCGTGCGCGACACCCGCCCGATACCCGGCAGCGACTGAGCCACCTCGTCGCCATAAATGTTGAGCGCGTTACGCCCGGGGTTGGCGGAGCCGCGCCCCTCAGGAGCTGTGTTCGGATCAATGTCGGTGTAGTCGGCAGCATACCAGTCACGCCCTTTCAAATACGACGCATTGATCTTGAACGCAAACCGACTGCCAATGGCTTTCGCATACCGTATTGCCGATTCGCTATACGGTTTTGCACCGTCGCCGGTTGGATCACCGATGTGATTGACGCCTGTTTTTTGCTGTACACTAAGCCCCTGATACGTGAACGGGCTTTTGGTGCGGATGTAGAGCAGACCGTTAAACGCCACCGGTCCATACAGCGCCGAAGCCGCTCCGGGAATCAACTCCGCCGATTCGAGATCGAGGTCGGACGTGCCATTCTGGTTGGCTACCGCCCAGCCTAAGCCCGGCGACTGATTGTCCATGCCATCGACCAATTGCAGAAAGCGCGTGTTCCCCGTCGAGTTAAAACCACGGGTATTAATCTGTCGATACGTGAGACCACTCGTGACCATATCGACGCCCTTCACGTTATTAAGAGCCTCGAAATAATTGGGCGACGCGGACCGCTGCACAGCTCTGGCATCGAGCTTTTCGATACTCACCGGCGACCGTAAACTACTTTCCTCTACCCGCGACGCGGCCACAACTACGTCCTGCAACTGATTGTCGGCCCGGACAAGTGATACCAGAACGGGCCTGTCGTCGGTTGGCGCAACAGCGGTTTGCGGCTCCTGCCCCACCATCGAAATGGCCAGCGTCAGCTTACCCTGTTTGGTAGTCGTTAGCGAAAAATGCCCGGTTGCATCGGTCGTTGTTCCGAGCGATTGCCCACGCAGCAGCACCGTAGCACCGGCCAATGGTTGACCGGTCTCGGCATCACGCACCGTACCCGATATCCGGCGCGATTGCGCGAAAGCAGACAGGGAGACGAAAAATAGCATTACCAGTACAGTAATGATTGGTCTGATTTTCATGTCTTTCTTAAAAAAAGCAAATGATGGTTAGGCTGGTCGAAAACAGGCTTGTTTTCGACCAGTTAAATAAATTCCAGTAAATTCAGTACGTGATTTGTTTTTTCGGGAGCCGCCTGGTCACCTATGCCAGACAATCTCTGCTAAATCTCTGACAATCAATCAGTTTTTGTGTGTTTGATAACCGCCCGGTGGCCGAACGTAGCCCCGGCTGGTTATCCGTTCGCCAAGCATCTGGTAAAATGCCGGATCGGCAGGAGCTACCGTTGCTAACCCATCGACGTACTTGTTGTAGAGACAAAACAGGGCCGCAATCAGCACCGTATCATGAATCTCGCGGTCGGTGGCCCCGGCTTTGCGAGCGCGGGCAACGGCCTCGGACGTAACGGCCTTCCCGCTCTCCTGCGTGAAAGCGGCAATCTGAAGCAGTGCCTTCATTTTCTCGCTGACGGGTGCCGTTTCTATGTCCTGCTTTACAGCACGAGCCGTTTCATCCTCGCCCAACAGCAGATCGGCGGCTTTGGTATGGGCCGCTTCGCAGAAGTTCGTGCAGTTTCTCGCCGATACTAAGGCCGCAATCAATTCGCGTTCGCCTTCGGTCAGCGTCGATTCACCCCGAAGCAAAATCTGCGTCAGTTCCCGAATGGGCTGAGCCGTATCTAAGCGATATTCGAGCAAACCCGTGATGCCCGGCAGTTGCTCTGGTAGTGGTATGTGTGGCATGAGTTTTATGAGTGATTGGTTGACTGGTTGAGTGGTTAACTGGTTGGCGCAAGAGTCTATTCAACCAATCAACCAGCCTACAGTGCCGACCCATCGGCTTTGCCCCGTGCTATGGCGTACGAACCGATGTTTTTACCGCATTGAAGACCCGCTTCGCAATCGGACCGGAAGTGAATCATGCCATAAACCCGCGAATCCGATGCTTCTTTAGCCTGCGCGTCGAACTCACTCGCCCGATCCGGGAACACGTATCCGAGCACCGCAGCCGCTGCACCGGAAAACGTCGAGTGGCCCGATGTGTAGGATGGAAAGTTGGGTAAGCCGACCGATGTTTTCACATTAAACTGCTGCGGACGGGGGGTGTAATAATAGTATTTCGTTTCCCAGCAGCACACGCCTGCATCCATAAGCGTGGTGTTTACCAGAGCCAGCGTACGCGCCATACGAATTTCACTGTACTTCGCTTCGTGGGCGGCATTGGCCGCCGTGCGGCTCCAGTGGCCGGGGGGCGTGTAACTACCGGCACCGTCGGCCCAGTAGTTGGCAATACGTGCCTGTTCGCGGGTCTGGTTTTTGTTGATGGCTTTCAACTCATCCAGTTCTTTAATAAACTCGGCACTGCCGGGCAACGGAGCCGGACCCGGACGAAGTTTTACTAAAGTAGCCCGGTCGAAATTCCAGAGTCCTACGGCTCCATAATTTGGCAGCATGGGCGGACGGGCGGGCACTTCCTGACTCACCCATACCTCCGTCTGACCGCGACCTTTGGCAGCTTCAATCATACCAGTCGTAAGTGTCTGATTATTAGCCGTACTCATGCCATCCGTTCTGGCACGGCCCATTACTTTAGCCGCTACCTGACTGCCCAGATCGGCTCCGGTGGTCAGATCGCTTGCTACGTTCATGCCTGCCCATAGCCGACTGTTTTTATGCTCGGCCAGTTTAGCGTCCAGAAAAGGCACTTCGCCGGGAAACATGGCCTTCAGTACAGTGTATGAAGCAGACGCGACAACGGCATCTTCCGACGGATAGGACGGCAACGCCGACGCGGGCAGCGCGACCCGGATGGTAGCATCGACTTTGGCCGGAGCCGACCGTTTGAATTTGTATTTATAGTTCCAGGCCGCCACCAGCGCGTCGTACTGGGCC
>JANPJE010000017.1:0-16212 GCA_031425355.1 Spirosoma sp.
CAACTTTCGGCCCGTTTACCGCCGGTCGGGTGTATCGGATTACTACGTTTATTCGGTAACTGATAAAGCATTGAAACTCGTGGCAAAGGATGCCCAAACCGCCGAACTCGCGCCCAACGGCCAGCAGGTTGGTTATGAGCGTGGCGGCAATCTGTTTGTTTTTGATTTTGCTACGCAGAAAGAAATCCAACTTACCAACGATGCCAAACCAGCGTTCTACAACGGTCGCTTTGGCTGGGCTTACGAAGAAGAATTTGGTCTGGCGCAAGCCTGGGACTGGTCGCCCGATAGCAAGTTTATCGCCTTCTGGCAGTCTGATGAACGGCAGGTTCCCATCTACAAAATGACTGATTATAAGGGATTTGACGAGACGTACGATTCGTTGCCGTATCCGCGCGTTGGCGACCAAAATCCGACTGTGCGCATTGGCGTTATCGAGATTGTCAATAAAAAAAAGCAGTGGATAAAGGTTGAGTTAGGGGACGGCTATATTCCGCGTATTTACTGGACATCGCAGGAGGGGCAGCTCGCGCTTATGCACCTGAACCGGAAGCAGAATCATCTGCGGGTGTTCATGGCAAACATCCGTACCGGTGATGCCAAGCAGATTATGGAGGAAAAGTCGAACACCTGGGTCGATGTGTTCGACTTCTTTGCAGGTATCAATCACCTGATTTATTTTCCGGCCGGTACGCAGGAGTTCTATTGGCTGTCAGACCGGGACGGTTTCGCTCACCTGTACCGCTATGATTATAGCGGTAAGCTGCTCAATGCCGTCACGAGTGGCAAATGGGAAGTGACGTTTGTGCATCACATTGACCCAAAAACGAAGAAAGTTTATTTCACCTCTACCGAAGCGTCACCGCTGGAGCGGCAGTTGTTTGTAGCCGATGTAGATGGGAAGAACAAACGTCGACTGACGACCGTAGCGGGTCAGCATACGGTCAATTTTTCTCCGAACGGTCAGTATTTCATCGACCGGTATTCGAACGTCCAGACACCAACACAGGTTGAACTTCGCGATACGAAAGGCCAGTTGATTAAATCGTTGGAAAGCAATAAAAAAGTGACCGACTATACAGTGAGTCATACATACGCCCCCAAAGAATTAGCGACGTTCACTACGTCCGACGGTCAGGCAATAGATATTTCGATCATCAAACCTCTCGATTTCGATCCAACGAAAAAGTACCCCGTTATAATGGATATTTACGGCGGACCGGGTGCGCAGTCGGTTTATAATGAATGGTCAGCATCGGGCTGGCATCAATGGTTAGCGCAAACGGGCTATGTGGTTGTGAGCGTCAATAACCGGGGCAGCGGAGGCTATGGCCGTGATTTCGAGAAAATCGTTTACGAAAAACTGGGAAAATACGAGAGTCTTGATTTTGCCCAAGCAGCCGCTTATTTAGCCAAACAACCCTGGGTCGATGGTAACCGCATGGCAATCAGAGGCCATAGCTACGGGGGCTACATGAGCAGCTATACCATGCTGACTCATCCCGGCGTTTTCAAACTCTCGCTGGTGGGTGCACCCGTTACAGACTGGCGGCTTTACGACAGTATTTATACGGAACGGTACATGGGATTATTGCCCGAAAACGAGGAGAAATACAAGGTCAGTGCGGTAACGACTTACGCAAAAAACCTGGCCGGGAAGATGTTCATTGCTCACTCGACAATGGACGAAAACGTACACGTCCGTAATACGTTCCAACTTATGAACGCCTTGGAAGATGCAGGCAAAGACGCCGACTTGCGCATTTATCCCCCCGGCGCACATGGTGTGGCTTACAGTTCGGCCACACAATTATTATTATTTCAGCAGTACACGACTTATTTAGAAACTAATTTGAAGGGAGTAACGGTGGCGAATTAATCGAAAATACGTCCTATTCTTACCTATATGTAAGAATAGGACGTATAATTATTTTTATTATTAATTCTATAGAAATAGTAGGATGTATACGTACAGCTATGATTGTTAAACAAAAATGTTTCCTGCCTGTTGATTAATGTTGAAAGCTCGGCGTTAAGTGAGCTTACTACACAAAACGAACATTGTTATGAAAAAATTAATCATTGCTGCTTCAGCTTGCTTTTTGCTGACTACAGCACAAATCAGCGTTGCACAAGCCGTTCAGGAAGGAAAAGCAGCCAAGAAAGAAATGAAGGCTGAAAAAAAAGTTGCTAAAGCCCGTGAACTGAGGACGAATGCAGCAACCGGCAAAGGTGTTGAAATTGCTGGAGTTTCTGATCCTAAAACACGGATGGCCAAAGCCGATAAAAAAATGGAAAAGGCCGAAAAGAAAGTGCTGAAAAGCGATGCCAAAGAATTGAAAGCGGCAGCTAAAGTGAAAACAAAGAGAGCGGCCGGCGTGAACTAACGCTGATGCGCTTAGTATATGGTAAAAACGTGGGGTCGGTTTGACAAACCGACCCCACGTTTTGTTCACCGCAATGCCCGCCGAATTACATCTTCAACGGACAGGTTTGGCTCGGTTTTAAGGACATCGTCTACGCTTTTTTCCGCTGTTGGTTTCGGGAATCCCAGCGCAACCAGCGCGGCTAATGATTCCTCCCGAACCGGGTTGGACGTTTGCTGGCGGTACGTTGGTCCATCGGGAACAACGCCCGACTTTTTCATTTTGTCGCGCAGTTCAAGGATAATACGCTGGGCTGTTTTAGCTCCAATGCCTTTGATTGCCTGCACCGCCCGAACGTTTTCTCCCAGAATTGCCAATCGCAAGTCGCCCGGCTGCATGGCCGACAGCATACCTAATGCGGTGTTTGGACCGACCCCCGATACGGCAATCAGGTCCAGAAATAAACTCTTTTCATCAGCGTTGGCGAATCCGTAAAGGGCCTGATTATCCTCGCGGAACAGATGGTGAATAAATAACTTGATCCGGTCGCCACCACCGGGCAAAACGGCGTAGGTTTGAAGAGAAATATGGACCATATAGCCCACTCCGTGTACGTCGATAATGGTATGTGTGGTCTCTTTATAAGACAAAATTCCGTCTAAATAAGCAATCATTCGTGCGTTGGAAAGGCTTGTTTTTGAGAGCGTTATGCGTACCTAAAGATACGAAAAACCCACGACTTTTTGGGTATAAGCCGTGGGTTTCAATGACTGTGTTGAGGGTCAGCCAACGATCAGTTTCTGACCAAGCCTGAGGGCGTTGCTACGGATATTATTCAATCGTTTTAATCGGTCGATGGTCAGGCCATCATAGCGTTGGGCAATATTCCAGAGCGTATCACCGTCCTGCACGCGGTGGTAGCGCGGCTTATAACGGTTTGTTTGGGCAACCTCAATCGCTTTTTTGTGACCTTTGGGCGTTCCCAGTTCGGCCAGGCGTTCGGCGCGGGTCTGGGCGACTTCTTTCAGAATAACTAATTTCTGCCCGCGCTGAATGGTCGTTGACCGTAGGTGGTTCCAGCGTTTGAGGTCGTAAAGTTCAATGTTATATTTTTCAGCAATATCGCCGAGGTTATCGCCTTTTCTGACCACATACGTTTGTTTCCTGGGCTTTCGCAAAACCACCGCTTCACTATCTTCCTCGGGTTCATCCGCTTGTTCGGCAATGGCAGGTTGTGTTGATACTTTTGCTGATTTCGCCCCTGTTTTTTCCAATGAAGCAACCATATCGTCGGATGGCGTTTCGTCCAGACTCATGTTCGCCAGCGGGTTACGTCCCAACGCATTCCAGGCGCCCATCGAGTCGTTTCCGTACAGAACATTTTCGGCATGAGCCAGCAGCGTATGTTCCATAACGCCGGGTCGTCGGCCTGCCGAGTCGAGGATAGCCCGCCGACGGCTCGCAAAATATGAGTATTGCTGGCGGGGCACCCGAAGTGGATAACGGTTTGTGTAATCAGGCAGGACGGTTGTTGTGATGGCCGGATTCATTTTCTGTAAATCCAGCAACGGCATCGTACTTTGTTTGGCAAACGTTTCGAGGTTGAAATAACCGCTCACCTGAATCGTATCATGCGGAATTGGGTACTCATACTTTTCGGCCACGATTCCGTGTTCATGACCATGATTCATCAGGTATGCGAACGCCACGAACTGCGGTACGTATCCTCTGGTTTCTTTCGGGAGCGCATCGTAAATAGTATAGAACGAATCACCACCAGACCGGCGCATAGCCCGTTTAACAGCCCCCGGCCCGCAGTTATATCCTGCCATTGCCAGTTCCCAGTCGCCAAAAATGTTGTATAAATCGCGGAGGTATTTGCAGGCCGCTTCGGTGGCTTTCACGGGGTCCATCCGCTCATCGACGTAGTCGTCCTGATAGAGTTTGAGGTCGCGGCCGGTACCGGGCATAATCTGCCACAGTCCGCCTGCTCCGGCATGAGAAATGGCGCGCGGGTTCAGGGCCGACTCAACAATAGAGAGGTATTTCAGTTCGTCGGGCAGGCCATACTGCGCGAGCATTCGCTCATAAAGCGGGAAGAAAAGCGGCATCCGCTCCAGCATCGTTTTCGTTGTGCTGGCTTTGCGAAAGGTGAAGTAATCGACATACGCCTGCACCGCCTTGTGATAATTCAGCGGAATAGATTTCTGTAGCTTCGCTAAACGTTCGCGCAGTAAACTGTCAGGCACCGTCGGCACAGCCGCAACGGTATCTTTTTTGACGATTGTACTGTCCAATTGAATCGTAGTCTCAGCGTGGATTATTGTTGCCAGTCCCACTGCCGCACTCATCAGCCCCATTCGTAACAGGCTACGGTTCAGGTAGTTCATATAGATTTCGTTACGTGACGTAATGCGGCTGGAAAACCGCTTTTACTTGTATAAAAAGGAGCGACTTCCCACTGGTACGCCAGCCCGGCGCAACGGCGGACCGTCCGCATTATAAACTCTTCGCTAAAGCGATTAACAGCCCTTCGGCAAACGGCGGAGCCATTAGTTGTATTCCAATTGGCAGGCCATTGCTATCGGTACCATTCGGAATGGATATGGCCGGATAACCAACTACGTTAGCCTGCACGGTAAAAATATCGGCGAGGTACATTTGCAATGGGTCGCCGGTTTTTTCGCCCAGCCGAAACGCCGGTGTGGGCGTGGTAGGCGACAATAAAACGTCATACTGATCAAAGACACGCTCGGTTTCCTGCCGAATCAATCGCCGAACCTGCTGTGCTTTGGTATAATAGGCATCATAATAGCTGGCACTCAGGGCAAACGTACCCAGCAAAATTCGCCGACGTACCTCTGCACCAAATCCTTCTGTCCGACTTTTTTTGTACAACGTTAAAAGGTCCAACGATGGTGTGTTGGTCGCTACACTTCGATAACCATACCGTACGCCGTCGAAACGTGATAGATTGGACGAGGCTTCGGCGGTTGTCAGAATGTAATATGTCGGAAGCAGATATTTAAGAAGCGATAAATCAATAGGTTCTACCGTATGGCCTGCAACTCTCAACGCATCAATTTTTGTTTGCGTCGCTTCTCGAATTGATTTATCAACGCCTGAACTCTCAACGCCATCGCGCAGATAAGCAATGCGCAAAGGGCGGTCGGGAAGCGCTGACGACGTGTATTGAGCGACGGGCTGGCTCGATACGGTACTGTCGAAATCGTCGGGACCGGCCATGATTTCGAGAAGAAGAGCCGCGTCGTCAGGGGTGTTGGCAATCGGGCCGATGCAGTCAAATGAAGAAGCGTAGGCAATCAGGCCCCACCGGCTGATACGTCCGTAGGTTGGTTTTAGGCCCACTACGCCACAAAAAGCGGCTGGCTGCCGAACCGAACCGCCCGTATCGGAACCGATGCTGGCTAAACAAAGACCAGCCTGAACCGCTACCGCCGAACCACCACTCGACCCGCCCGGCACCCGATCCGGGTCGGCCGCGTTTCGAACGGGACCAAAGGCCGAGTTTTCGTTGGATGACCCCATGGCAAACTCGTCGCAGTTTTGCCGACCGATAATAATTACGTCTTCGTCGAGCAATCGCTGTACGGCTGTGGCGGTAAACTGTGCGGTGAAATTAGCCAGGATACGACTCCCCGCCCGAACTCCATGCCCGGCATAGCTGAGTACGTCTTTAATACCGATCACCATGCCGGCCAACCGGCCAGCCGTGCCAGATGCTAATTTTTGGTCAACGGCATCGGCCTGAGCGAGGCTTTCGTCGGCGTAGACTTCAGTGAAAACATTGAGGTGCTGGTGCTCATCAATACGAGCGAGGTAATGCGTCACCAACTGGCGGCAGGTGATCGTGCCGGTTTTAAGATCGGCCTGAACGGAAGAGAAGCTACGGTAGCGGGTCAAAACAAACGGGTTGGTTGCCTGTGCCGCTTTTGACAAACAAGACACAGAAAATGGGTACAAGCAAAAACAGTTAATCGAGCGGCTCCAGGTTGGGGCCGCTCGATTAACTGTCGATGAGCAGATTTGATTATTTTTTTGGGTCCGATTCCTTCAAACCGTCTTCAATGTTCTCGCGAACATCTTTGGTTGCTTCTTTGAATTCTTTGATGCCTTTGCCAAGTCCCCGTGCGAGTTCGGGGATTTTCTTGGCACCGAACAACAGCAGCAATGCTACGAAGATAAAAATCATCTCCTGACCGCCCATACCCATAAATGCGAAAATACTTGCCGAAATCATGTTTCCAGGGATTTGAATGTATGCAAAATTAATAAAACTCTCTTGTACAATCTATTAAAACTCGGTGAAACTTACGTACAGATGTACGACTTAGGATTTACGGTATACGATTTATTATCGCTTACCTAAGAAATAAACTCACCCAATTTTAATTGTCTCCGTCCGGCGGGGCGTTGCCTCGCCCGAACTGGCTGTCGTGTGTTCCCATTGCCGGAACTTCTCAATGTCATCTTTGATGCCGCTAAATAGCCACAGCATCAGTGCAATATCATCCGTCAGGCCCACGATGGGCAGGAAGTCAGGTAAAATATCAATTGGCGAAACGAAATAAATCAGCACGGCGATGATCCGAATCAGCGTTTTCCAAGGCAACTGCCGATAATCGCCGGATGCGTAGGCTTTCAGCAATCGGGTAACAACGCTTAGCTGATCACGGAAAGCTGCGATGTTCGCGCCCGACAGCCCACCACTCTTACTTAACGCGTCACGAACCAGGCCCAGCAAACTCCGGCTATTGCGGGCGTACCGAACCGCGCCGATGTTTGCTCGTTTAAAAAAAATCGACGTGAGAATGCGGGATAAAAGACTTTGGTTTGCCATTGGTTATTGGTTGCCACGCCAGCTCTCGCCAGAATAACAAAGCACGGAATGATTAATATCTAATAGAAAAATTCTAATAGTTTATAAACGATGGAACACCATCATAAGTTTTATTCCGAACGCTTTGGTTTGTCTTGAGTCAGAAACGTACTTTTGCGTCACTTGTTAACCCTTTAATTTCGAATACTGTATGAAAGTTACCGTAGTAGGTGCCGGGGCCGTTGGAGCCACCTGCGCCGATAACATCGTCCGCCGTGAACTCGCCCATGAAGTTGTACTCTTAGACATCAAAGAAGGCATCAGCGAAGGGAAATCCCTCGATATTCTTCAGGCGTCAACGCTGCTCGACTGCGACATTAAACTGACGGGTTCTACGAACGATTATGAAAAAACGGCCGGTTCTGATGTCGTCGTTATTACGTCGGGACTGCCGCGCAAGCCGGGTATGACCCGCGAAGACCTCATTGGTATCAACGCAGGTATTGTGAAAGGTGTTACCGAAAATATCCTTAAACACTCGCCCAACGCTATTTTCATTATCATCTCCAACCCAATGGACACCATGACGTACCTCGCGCTAAAAGCGTCGGGGTTGCCGAAGAACCGCGTAATCGGTTTGGGTGGTGCGCTGGATTCGGCCCGGTTTAAAACCTATTTGTCACTGGCTTTGAACTGTTCGCCCCACGATTTGCAGGCGTCAGTTATTGGCGGCCACGGCGACACGACCATGATTCCGCTGACGCGCCTGGCTACCAAAGGGGGCGTTCCGGTGAGTCAGTTCGTGGATGAGGAAACGCTTAAAAAAGTAGCCGCCGACACAATGGTGGGCGGTGCTACGTTGACAGGATTGATTGGGACGTCGGCCTGGTATGCACCGGGTGCGGCAGGAGCCTACATGGTCGAAAGTATCCTGCGCGACCAGAAACGCGTCATTCCGTCCTGCGTGTTGCTGGAGGGCGAGTACGGTCAGTCAGACATTTGCCTCGGCGTGCCGGTGGTGCTGGGACGTAACGGCTGGGAGGAGATCATCGACTATAAACTGAACGATGAGGAGCAGGCGGCTTTCAACAAATCGGCAGATGCCGTTCGAAATATGAATGGTGTGCTGAGTACGCTGAACATCGGCGTGTAGTCATTATTATAAGATTAGGCTGAGCAAAAAACCGGTTAGCACGACCGGTTTTTTGTTTTACTCACTTCAGAAATAAATAATACCGTTTCATACGAACTCCTCTCACTTGATGCGGACATTTCCCTTAACTATGCATCGATTTTAACGCCCATACTCATGAAACACCTATTCACCGTCGTACTGGTATTCATTACCAGTATGATGAGTTTTGCGCAGACGCGTGAAATTTACACAAACCCCAATTTCAAAACGCTGGCCAAAGACCACAAAACGCTGGCAATTCTGCCCTTTAAAACAACGCTGCAACTGCGCCCTAAAGAAGTGGAGAAGAACGGCGGACCAGCCGGTGTAGCCGCTCTCGAAAAGCGCGAAGGGCTGGGCGTGCAAAGCGCGGTTCATTCGTATTTTCTGAAGCGTAAAGAGAGCAACGACCTTATTGTAGATGTACAGGACCCCGCCCGGACCAATGCGTTGCTGGAACGAAATGCTGTTACGTACGAAACTCTATCGGGATTTACGGCTGAAGAGTTAGCCAAGATTTTACAGGTCGATGGTGTCGTTTCCGGTACGTTTGAGAGTACACAGCCGATGTCCAATGGCGCGGCTGTTGCTATGGCTTTTACTGTTGGCTTTGGCGCTCCAACAAATACGGGGAAAACAACCATCAGCATCAACGACGGCAAAACGGGTGAACTGCTCTGGAAATATGACAAAACACTTTCCAGAGGCTTCGGTAGCAATACGGGCAGCATCATTACCACCATCATGCGCAAAGCCTCGCGGCAGTTGCCCTACGACAAAGATTATAGGGATTAACAATTGGTTCTGGCTCAACAAAAAACCTCGTCGGATGATCCTGACGAGGTTTTTTGTTGTATCCGGCCGGTGCATTTACCGCCAGTCGCAGTCGGGTGAAAGCCATTCCTGGCCGGGGTCGATGGGTGCGCCGTCGGGGGGCGTTTGTGCCGTTGTTACCGGAATGGCTGCCGGATTTGTCTCGTATAAGCCAATCATCCAGTGCGTAAAGTCCGGGTATTCGTTCTGAATGGGTGACTCGCCGATTGATACCTGACTGATTTGTTTCTGGGCATAATTTCGCTTTATGGTCATAATCGCCTGATGCGCCGACGCCCGCACGGCTCCGTTAACCTCTTTATTGACAGCCAGTTGAATCAAACTTTCCAGCACTTTGCGCTGTACCAGTCGGGCTATGGTTGCTTCGTACGTTTGCTCCGACTTTTGACGGTCATACGTTTTTTTATCCCCGAAAGTAGCCGTCAGCAATCGGGTCAATACGTTGTCTAATCCTGGTAATCGTCCATCAAAAACTGCTGACTGACTAACCAATCGGGCACATCGTTCGGGATTGAGCAACATCCGAAGGGTCATTCCGGCTGCGGCTTCGGGTGGGCCGAGCGGGTCGAAGGTGATGCCGGTGTGGCGTTTGAATACTTCGCGCTGATTGGCCTCATACCGAAAAGGCCGGGGTGGAATCAGTTTGATTATGGATTGCGGAACGGCCAGAAATGCCGGGTCGAGGGTTGCCATCAGGGCATCAAACGCCCGATTTTGCTCCTCTGCCGTAACAGCCGATAAAACGGCTTGACCATCTCCACGAAGCGCATTGGTGTACGTCTGCCCGCCCAGCACCTTCGCGGCCGATTCGACCTGATAGCGATGGAACATATACATCGGCACAAATACATCTTCGAGCATAGCCATGGGTGTGCCAACCGGAATTTTCTTTTCCGTGAAATTTGCCAGAGTCATCTTTCGTACGTCCATTACGCGTTTGAGTTCGTCGACGGCATTGGCGCCGTTATCCCACAAGTGGGTGGCGGGGTGAGCCGAACCTTCGGGACGCGCATCCTGATCGGTCAGGAAGGTTAATCCCGCTGCGTGCATTTGCTTCACTAACTTGTCTAATTCCTGTTTCTCGTCGGTTCCCACAGGAAATTGTTCGTAGCCATACCGAATGCTCCATTTATCGTAGGACCCGATACCTTTGGCATACGCATCGGACAGGTCAATGCTGGCTCCCCGTATTTTAGCGACCATGGTTGGGTAGTCCATTACCGAAGCCCGCCCGAAGGTGCCATCTCCCTGAGTGCTGGCAACGTAGTTATGGGGCAGGCCGAGCGTGTGACCAACTTCGTGTGCAGCTAACTGCCGCAACCGGTCGAGCGACATGGTCAGCATGGGGTCGGCTTGTGAACCGTCTGGTGATGCGCTAAAATTCCCGACCAATCCCTGAGCAATCAGGTAATCCTGCCGAACACGCAGCGAGCCGAGCGTCACTTTTCCTTTCAAAATTTCGCCCGTGCGCGGGTCAATAACGCTGGCCCCGTAACTCCAGCCCCGCGTGGACCGATGCACCCACTGCACCAGATTATACCGAATGTCCATTGGGTCGGCGTCGGGCGGGAGCAGTTTCACCTGAAATGCATTTTTGTATCCGGCTGCGTCAAACGCCTGATTCCACCAGGCCGTGCCTTCCATCAGGGCCGAACGAATGGGTTCGGGTGTGCCGGGGTCGAGGTAATAAACAATGGGCTTAACGGCCTCGCTCACAGCCGCCGACGGGTCTTTTTTGGCCAGCCGATGCCGCGAAATATACCGTTTCGTAATTGGCTGACTAACGGGCGTCGCGTAATCGAAAAACTCGATGCCGCCATACCCAATTCGGGGATCAAACAGCCGGGGCTTGTACGTATTGTCGGGTGAAGTCAGGTCGGGCAACTGCACAAACGAATGATGCTGGTGCATAGTTACGGCTGCGGGCGTGGGCACCACCTCGCGCAGATAAGCTCCCGCATTCTCGCCCGTCAGGGTTATAATTGTTTCAAATTCAGTGTTTTGGGGAAATGATTTGGTGCGGGGCAGATACATCGCGCTACGTACCGGGTCGAATTTGTAGCTGCCCTGTTTGGCTTGTGTGATAGCCTGAGCGGCTCCCACCGCGTCCTGCATCAAAAAGGGTGTCAGGTCCACGAGTACCCGCTGACCTTCTTCAGCCGCGATCTCAAACCCGGCATGTACCGACTTCGCAAACGACTCCTCAACCGCCCGGCGTTCGAGTGGGTCGTTCGTGATGGCACGGTAGCCGTAGTTCGGTTCAATCATCAGCACTTTGTTGCCGCTGCGCTGAAATTTCACAACATGCTCCTGCCCCAGCCGACCCCTGTCAAGTCCAATATCATTGGAGCCGATGCCTTGCGCCAGCGTTGGATAATATAGAAATTCGGTGTCGAACGTACTGATTTCGAGCCAGACTTTCCCTTTTTTCGCGTCCCAGTAATACGTTAGGAAACCGGAATTTCGCTCCATACCGGCTGTGAATGTGGCAATACTGGCCGTGGTGCTGGTTGCAGCAGGTGGCTGACCGGGAAGTTGGTAACTGATTAACAGAAAGGAGAGAAGTGTGAGTACGTATTTTTGCATCATGAGCGAGGTTGTAGTTCAGGCTCAAGATACAGCAAAAACCCTTATCAGAAGTGAGGAGCAGAAAGTGAAACGTGCAGAATAAACAGGCTTACAACGTACGCCCGCTTATTCTGCACGTTTCACCGCATGGGCGGCCCGTCTTCATTCTTAATTTTTAAGATAGGCTACCGGATGCGGTCAGACCCACGTACTAATTTCTCGTCCCGCCGAATGAATCGGTTCGCCAGGGCGTTGAAAAGTAAAGCCGCGATAAGCGCATAAAAACCAGGTAGAAAGGTTCCCTGATCGGCTGCGTTGCCATATAACTTGCCAAGATAAAGCGTCCGGTACAGCACAATACCCATAATGGCTGTGAGCATCAGCGCGTTTACGGCGCATAATCCGGTCTGTGTCAGGCGGTTTCGGTACTGAAAAATAGCGTAGAGTGATGATAGACCGACTAACGCGATCAATAGGGCCAGATACCAGACGGTTGTGACATAGGACGTAACGCCCTGCTGCTCAGTATACTGTAACGCCGTCAAGTGCGCCATCTCCGGCAATTTCATACCCACTTTTTCCCAGATTGGATTCGCCAGAGCAACCCCCATAGCTACAGCAATAAGAAACAAAAATATTGTTTGAATGCGTTGAATCATTGGTACGAACAGATAGTGAAGAATAATTATTCAGGAACGAGTCTGTAGAATTTGTTTCTACAGACTCAGTATTCAAGTGGCAAAAATAGCCCAAAAACGACAGATAATGAAAGCCGATATTCGCCTGATGATAACCGCCGATGGATCACATACTGCCATCAATCAGGTACTCGATAAACCGTATCACTCGATTCATGGCGCGTATCAGGAGTCACAGCGAGTATATATCGAACTGGGTTTGTTGGCCGCGTTTGAAAAATTCCCCCAGACTGAGTTGTCTATCTTTGAAATGGGATTCGGTACGGGCCTGAACGCCCTGATGACCATCCGCGAGGCCAATACGTGCCAGCGACGGGTGAATTACACTACGATTGACGCGTATCCGATGGCATTGGAGGACGCCCGTCAACTCAATTATGACGAATTCTTTGCTACGTCCTACCTACCGACGCTACACGAATCGCCCTGGAACCAACCAGTTGAGTTATCCCCATACTTCACATTCACTAAACTTGACGGGCAGCTACAGGATTTACGCACCAATGATCGTTTTCATCTGATTTATTACGATGCCTTTGCACCCACAGCCCAGCCTGAACTTTGGGAGCCGGAAATTTTTGCTCAAATGGCGCAATTATTAGTGCCAAATGGACTGTTGACTACTTATTGCTCAAGAAGTTATGTACAACGTAACATGCGGGCAGCAGGCTTGACCGTTGAAAAACATGATGGCCCCATGCACAAGCGGGACGTATTGAGAGCCGTAAAAAATTGAGCCAAAGCAACCTGACAACGCTAATTTTATCAACCGGAAAACGTTATCAGTTAAATTAACAACAGTACGTATGAACCGTGTGCTTCTCTTTTTTGCCGCGTTCGTTTTGCTCACGATCAGCGCATTTCGGACAACGCTACCTACCGAATCGCCAACGGCGAAACCGGCTGTCGAACGAAAACGTATTAACTGGCTGACCATTCAGGAAGCGTACGTTCTTACGCAAAAAAAACCAAAGAAATTTGTCGTCGATGTCTATACCGACTGGTGCGGCTGGTGTAAAGTGATGGACCGGGAAACATTCTCGAAACCCGCCATTGTCGATTATGTCAATGAAAATTTTTACGCCGTTCGGTTCAACGCTGAGCAAACCGCCGACGTGACATTGGGCAAGCAGACATTCAAATACGTCAGTGGTGGCAGTCGGGGTGTTCATGAACTGGCAGCCGCCCTGCTGAAAAATCAGATGAGCTACCCCACGACGGTGTTTTTAGACGAAAAGTTTAACCTCATTCAGCCAATTGCCGGGTATCTGGAGCCGCGTACGTTCCACCAGATTATTACGTATTTCGGTAAAGACTATCACCAGAAAGAGCCGTTTGATAAATACAAAGCAGGCTCGTATAAAGAATTTCAGGTAGCGTTGACAGCGAGCAAATAAACGCGGATTTTCAACGAACGCGGGTCATATAAATTAAGCGACATTAAACGGGTTTTATCTGTTTCTGATTCGCTTGATTTACGTGACCCGCGTTCGTGTTTTTTAGTTAAATTTGTTCTCTTTCATCAACCCCAACGGTCACGAACATGACAAAACGAGTGATTTTTCTGTTAACCATTGCCTTGGCAATCGGCTTTATAGCTGCCGGACCCCGGAAGTTTATTGATCCGCAAAATATGGATTTATCGGTGAAGCCGGGCGATAATTTCTACCAATATGCCAATGGTAACTGGCTTCGCCAGAATGCTATTCCAGCGTCTAAAACATCGTGGGGAAGCTTTAATGAGCTTCGCGACAAGAGTTTGGATGCTATGAAAACGTTGCTTGAAGATGCTGCCAAGACCACGACCAAAGGCCGTATGTATCAAATGGTGGGCGATTATTACGTGAGCGGGATGGACAGTACAACCATCGAACAACGCGGTTTCGATCCGATTAAACCCGACCTCGCCCGCATCGAAAAGGTTAATAATAAGGCTTCTTTTCTGGACGAATTAGCGTACCAGCGGACACAAAGTAACGGGATGCTGTTCGGCTTCTCGGTCAGTCAGGATCGTAAGAATGTCAACAAATACGTACCGCAGTTTAGCCAAGGTGGTACAACACTCCCCGACCGCGATTACTACCTGAAAAATGACGCCCGCAGCTTAAAAATCCGCGACGCCTACCGTGATAACCTCACAAAAATGTTTGCCCTCATTGGTGAGGAATCAACCCAGGCATCGCAGGACGCCGACGTGATTATGCGTATTGAAACGGCTTTGGCGAAAGCGCAGATGCCCCGTGTTGAGATGCGTGATCCATATAAAACGTACAATAAATTCACCGTTGCCAATTTCAGTCAGCAAACGCCAGGGATCAACTGGGCCGACCAACTGACGAAATACGGAGTGAAAGGACAGGATACGGTACTGGTGCAAAGTCCGGTGTTTTTCCGCTCGCTGGATAGTCTCGTTACGGCAACCCCCATTGAAGACCTGCGTACCTACATGCGCTGGAACATTTTAAAAGGTGCAGCCCCATATTTGAGCGATGCATTCGTGAAACAAAGTTTTGCGTTCTCAAAAGTGCTGACCGGACAAAAAGAACAGACTGCTCGCTGGCAGCGCGTTAGTGGCCTGATTGATAACTCGCTTGGCGATCTGTTGGGTCAGCTTTACGTTCAGCAGTACTTTAAGCCCGAAGCCAAGCAGCGTATGTTAACCTTGGTTGACAACCTCGAAGCGTCGTATAAAGAGCATATCAAAAACCTCGATTGGATGAGCGAGGACACCAAGAAAAAAGCACTCGTTAAACTGCTGGCTTTTAAACGCAAGATCGGGTATCCCGACAAATGGAAAAGCTACGAAGGTGTTGCCATTGCGCGTAATGATTTCTACGGCAACGTGAAGTCGGCCAGTAAGTGGTCCTATAATTACATGATTAACCGGTTGGGCAAACCTGTTGACCGGACGGAATGGGGTATGACTCCGCCAACAGTCAACGCATACTACAGTCCCGTCAATAATGAAATTGCGTTCCCGGCGGCCATTCTGCAGTTTCCGTTCTATGACTTTGAGGCTGACGATGCCATAAATTACGGTGGTATTGGGGCCGTAATTGGTCACGAAATGACGCACGGTTTTGACGATTCCGGTCGCCAGTACGACGCCGACGGAGCGCTCCGCGATTGGTGGACCAAGACGGACGCGGACAATTTCAAGAAACGGGCGGATCAGGTGAAAGAGCAGTTTTTTGGCTTTAAAGTGCTGGATTCCATCAAAGTAAACGGGCAATTGACCCTCGGCGAAAACTTGGCTGACTTGGGCGGTATGGCCATTGCGTATGATGCGTTTAAGAAAACGGCACAGGGCAAAATGAGTGGTAAAAAAAGCCTGATCGACGGTTTCACACCCGACCAGCGATTCTTTTTGTCGTGGGCGCAGGTATGGCGAATTAATGTATTACCCGAAACCCAGGCGCAACTTATCCTGACAGATCCCCATGCACCCGGCCTCTACCGCTGCAACGGCCCATTATCGAACATCAATGCCTGGTATCAGGCGTTCAATGTACAGCCTGGCGACAAGATGTATAAAAAGCCCGAAGACCGAATCAAAGTTTGGTAAGTGAATCAGGCTACGTTTCATTACAGAGGCACAGGGCACACAAAGCTATAAAATGTTGTTTAAAACAATTATATCGTTGTGTTCTACGTGCCTCTCAAATTTAACGTATCCTGATTAACTTAACAAAATTTGATTAGGTATTCGGGCTTTTTAATAATATTGTCGCC
>JANPJE010000018.1:0-10894 GCA_031425355.1 Spirosoma sp.
GCTGATTCTGCCCTCGCATTCCGAAAATTTTGGCAACGTGGTGATCGAATCACTGGCGCAGGGAACACCCGTTATTGCGTCGATGCATACGCCCTGGCAAGTGCTCGAAA
The DNA here is from genome assembly GCA_031425355.1 of Spirosoma sp. GTDB lineage: Bacteria > Bacteroidota > Bacteroidia > Cytophagales > Spirosomataceae > Spirosoma. Next base: position 111 of record JANPJE010000018.1, read on the forward strand.
CGGAACAGGCCGGACGATGGGTTTCCAACGAACCGGACGCACTTCGGGAAGCCATCGAAGCCTTTTTAACGATGCCCGACGACCAATATGCGCCTTACCGAAAACGGGCGTTAAAGCTGGCCCGGCGCGACTTCGACGTATCAGTCAATACGACTGTCTGGGCCGATTTCTATGCGACCGCTTCGGGCCATTTGGCAGGACAAAAAGCGAGTGTACCAACTGACCGATGAGCGCGAACGCTGCCATAGATTTCCACGATCAGATTGCGGAAAAATTCGACCGGAACTATGAATTGTCGGAAGCCTTCCTGGAACGGGTTCAGGTTTGGACAACGCTGTTTGACCGCTACGTACTACCTTCGGCGAGCGTCATGGACTTCGGTTGCGGTACCGGAATTTTCAGCCATTACCTCGCCGAAAAAGGCTGCGTCGTAATCGGCATCGACGGGTCACGTGCCATGATTGCGCTTTGTCAGCAGAAGAAGATGTCGGCGAATGTGCATTACGTACAGCAAGTATTACCGCTGCCGAACGAGCACGATTATGCGCCATCGGATGCCGTCATCATGTCGAGTTTGCTCGAATATATGGACGATGTTCCCCAAATGCTCAGGCAGGTTCACGGCCTTCTGAAACCAAACGGCCTCCTCCTCGTCTCTATGCCGAATCAGTTGAGCATTTATCGGCGAATAGAGCGATGGCTGTTTCGACTTACCGGCTGGCCACATTACGTTGCCCATTGCCGTAACTACTCAACCAAAACGGCATTTGCCCGACAGCTAACAGACTTGGGCTTCGACGTGCTAAAGACGACATACTTTTCAAGCCACGACCCCATTTCCAGGCTACTGAAGCCATTTTTAAGCAAAAGATACGTCAATAGCCTATTTGTTGGCGTGTTTCAGAAACGGTGATTTTCAGAGTGACATTCCATTGTTATTCAACTTTAGTTTCATGAAGATTATTAGTGTGGTGGGTACTCGTCCAAACATCATGAAGGTGGCCCCGCTGCATCGGGCGTTCAGTATGAACCCCGCCATAGACTCGAAAATCGTGCACACAGGGCAACACTATGACGACCGATTGAGCGACATCTTCTTTCGACAACTCAATCTCCCAAAACCCGATTATCACCTCAACGGTTGCAGTGAAACGCCAACCCGCCAACTGACCGATATCATGCTCAAATTCGAGCAGGTGCTTCATACTGAGCGGCCCGACTGGGTGCTGGTTGTTGGCGATGTGACCAGTACGTTTGCCTGTGCGCTGGTAGCTGCGCAGATGGATATTCGGGTGGCGCACGTTGAAGCGGGGCTACGATCGGGCGATGGTCGAATGGCGGAAGAGCGCAACCGGATTCTCACCGACGCGCTGTCGGACCTGCTTTTCGTGACTGAACAGGCCGGACTGGACAACCTCCGTCGCGAGGGAATTGCTGATAGGAAAGTCCATTTTGTGGGCAACGTAATGATTGACTCTCTGGTGCAGTATCGGCAACCCGCAAGCGAATTGAACACCGTTGGCAATATGGGATTAACGTCCGGCGGTTATGTGCTGCTGACCATGCATCGCCCGGCCAACGTTGATACGGAAGCCGGTTTGTTGTCAGTTTTGCAGCTTGTGAATGACACAGCTCAACGAAAAACCGTCGTGTTTCCGATTCATCCACGAACCCGCAACAATCTGGAGAAATTTGGCCTTATGCATCCCTTATTAATGTATAAAAATGTCCGTTTACTGGAACCACAGGGGTATCTGGAGTTCCTGAGCCTGATGGAAAACGCGGCCATTGTCATCACTGATTCGGGTGGCGTTCAGGAAGAAACAACGTACTTACGGGTTCCCTGCCTGACCTTTCGCGACTCGACCGAGCGGCCAGCAACGGTCAATTTGGGTACGAATTACTTAATGGCGGACCTTAATCCCGAAACGGTGCGGCAGCAGATTTCTGCCATTTTAAACGGTTGCATGAAAACCGGGCAAGTGCCGCCCCTGTGGGATGGACAGGCAGCAGGGCGTATTGCGGATATACTTTATAGAACACCGGGTTAAAACGGCAGCGGCCGACCATCCGGTGCAAATCATCATTCACAGCACAAAATCTATTTGGGTAACAACATTGACTTTCTACGATGAAACAGCTTATCCAGCACCTCAAAACCGGCAAAACAGTGCTCGAAGACGTGCCAGTGCCGCTCGTTGGTCGGGGGCAGGTGCTCATTCAAACCCGCCGGTCGCTGGTGTCGCTGGGGACGGAACGGATGCTGGTTGAGTTTGGACAGGCGAACCTAATCGGCAAAGCGCGGCAGCAACCCGAACGGGTCAAACAGGTGCTTGAGAAAATTCAGTCCGACGGAATCCGGCCTACGCTCGAAGCCATTTTTCGTAAACTCGACCAGCCTATGCCGCTGGGTTATTGCAACGTTGGTACCGTGCTGGCGGTGGGCGAAGGCGTCACAGACCTGACCATCGGCGACAGGGTAGCCTCCAATGGCCCTCATGCCGAGGTGGTTTGCGTACCGCGCCAGTTGGCAGCCCCGATACCGGCCACCGTCAGCGACGACGAAGCGGCTTTTACCGTCGTCGGGGCAATCGGTTTACAGGGAATCCGGCTGCTGAATCCGACGATTGGCGAAACGATTGTGGTCATTGGCCTGGGATTGATTGGATTGCTAACGGCTCAGCTTTTGCGGCTCAACGGTTGTCGGGTTATTGGCGTAGACATCGACGGGTCTAAATGTCAACTGGCCGAACAACAGGGCGTTATCGCGATCAATCCGGCATCGGGAATGGATTCGGTGAAGGCCGTTTTGTCACTTACCAACGGCGTTGGAGCCGATGGCGTACTTATAACCGCGTCGGCGAAAACGGATAAAATCATCTCGCAAGCGGCCAGTATGAGCCGAAAACGGGGACGTATTGTGCTAATCGGCGTGGTAGGCTTGACCCTAAACCGGGCCGATTTTTACGAGAAAGAATTAACGTTTCAGGTATCCTGTTCGTACGGTCCCGGCCGGTATGACGCGTCGTACGAACAGCAGGGCAACGACTATCCGCTGCCGTTCGTGCGCTGGACGGAAAACCGGAATTTTCAGACTATTCTACACTTTCTGGCCAGTGGCCAACTCGATGTAAAACCACTCGTTACCGAAAAAATTCCCCTCGGCGACTTCAACACAATTTACGAAAACATTGGCGCACCCCACCGGATTGCCTCGCTGCTCTGTTATCCCGACCAGCCCGATTTAACATCCATTATTCACTTGAGTGACCGTTTACTTTCGCCCGGTGCTGTCACAATAGGAATTATTGGTGCGGGCAATTTTACGTCAGCGATGCTTCTTCCGGCTCTTAAAAAAATAGGCGCGAATGTTAAAATTATTGCCAGCGCGGGCGGACTAAATGCTACGCTGTCAGCCAAAAAATTTGGCATCGCGCAAAGCACAACCGATTATCGGCAGATTCTGAACGACCCCGGCATTAATTTGTGCATCATCACCACCCGGCACGATACCCACGCCCGCCTGACCGTTGCCGCCTTGCAGGCCGGAAAGCACGTATTCGTTGAGAAACCATTGGCAATTTATGAGCACGAATTACGCCCAATCATCGACGCGCAACAGGCATCGGGCCGGATGGTAATGGTCGGATTTAACCGCCGATTTTCGCCCTTCGCGCAGAAGATGAAGGCGCTATTGGGAAACTCACACCTGTTACCCATGAACGTAGTAATAACCGTCAATGCGGGTTTCATTCCGCCTAACTCGTGGGTGCATGACCGGGCAATTGGGGGTGGGCGTTTGCTCGGTGAAGTAGGTCATTTTGTGGACTTTATCAGCTTCCTGACCGGAAGCCGCGTCGTGTGCGTATGCCTGAATTCGATGGGGAAACAACCCGACGAAACAACCGATTCGGCCTCTCTCCTGCTGCATTGCGAAAACGGCTCGACGGGTGTTATCAACTATTTCAGCAATGGCAGTAAAGCTTATGCCAAAGAGCGTGTTGAGGTGTATTCGCAGGAGCGAACGCTGATTCTGGACAATTTCCGTATGCTCACGGGCTATGGATTCCAGGGATTTTCGACCCTGTCTGGACGACAAAACAAAGGTCATACTGAGCAACTTATGCAGTTGATTGAACAGATGCGAACCGGCGGCAACCCGCTGATTCCCTTTGCCGACATTATCAATACCACACAAACAATGCTGGCCGCTTTGCAGAGTCTGCGCGAAAACCGATGGGTTGACGTAGCGGGAATCGGTATGAATCAAGTTGATTCTCTGACAGTCGAAGAGGCATGAAAACGCTCGGAAAAATCTGGCGAACGGTACGGCATCTGACAGCCCGGCAACTGGTTTATCAAATGCTTAACCGGCTGCGTGGACGAGGGAAATTACGCATTCCAAAAGCAAGTCCAACGGCTTATTTTCTCACTGTGCCGGGAGCTAACAAATCGGTATCGTGGCAGGGTGATAGGTTCACATTTTTGAATCAGGCGGTCCATTTCCCGACCGACATTGACTGGAATTATTCGGCCTTTGGTAAACTTTGGACCTACAATCTCAACTATTTCGACTTCCTGAATCAACCTGATCTGAACCCAAACGACAGCCAGCAAATTATCCTTGATTTCATTCGCCAAACGGCCTCGCTGCGTGACGGACTGGAACCGTATCCGACCTCGTTGCGGATAACCAACTGGGTACATTTTTTGAGCCGAAATCAACTTCATAACAACCAGACTAATGCACACTTGTTCGCTCAGGCCGGTTTGTTAAATCGCCGATTAGAGTACCATCTGGCGGGCAATCACCTGCTCGAAAATGGATTTTCGCTGCTCACCGCTGCTCTTTATTTCCGACATGAACGCTGGTTCCAAAAAGCGTCTCAACTCATTCGCATTGAGTTGACAAAACAAATTCTGGCGGATGGCGGGCATGACGAACGCAGCCCTATATATCACCAGCTTTTACTTGACCGGTTGCTCGATGTTCTGCTGGCTCTTCAGCACGATGCGTGGCATAATGAGCCTCTGCTGCGTACGTTTCTAAATCAACAGGCCACGAAAATGCTCGATTGGCTTAACACTATAACCTTCCGAAACGGTGATGTGCCTATGGTCAACGATGCCGCTTTTGGCATGGCTCCAACAACGGCCCAACTTCGGGAAAAGGCAAATAACGTACTCCCACCAAAACATTGGCGGACAGATACGTCACCATCAAACTTGTCTGAAAGCGGCTATCGGATGTTTCGCCAAAAGCGGTATGAGTTGTTCGCCGATGTGGGTTCGGTTGGCCCCGATCACCAACCCGGACACGCTCACGCCGATACGCTTTCGTTTGTTTTGACTGTGGATAACTCACCGGTAATTATGGATAACAGTACGTCAACCTACCGGCCGGGCAAGCGTCGAAATTGGGAACGAGGCACGATATCACATAACAGTGTTACAATAAACAACGGTGACTCATCTGAAATATGGGCCAATTTTCGTGTTGGTCGGCGGGCGCGGGTAATCGTATTGACCGACACAGAAACGGTACTGATTGCTTGGCATGACGGTTATAAAAGACACGGTATTATTCACGAACGAGTGTGGTCTGTTGAGCAGGATGAGATTCGCCTAACAGACCGCCTGTTGAATAGCCGGGATTATACCGAAACCAAACAGTGTGGGGTAGCTCGGTTTTACTTTCACTCAGACGTCCCGGTAAACATTGTAGATGGCGACATTATAGCGGAACCGCTGAAAATAGCGTTCAAATCAGAAACCAAACTAAACCTGAACGTCAAAGAGTATGAACTGGCAACTGGCTTCAACCGATTGGTGCCGAGCTTATTTGTCGAAGTGTCTTTTATCAATCGGTTAGAAACGACCCTGACGCTACTTAATGCGAATCCTTTACCTGACGTTTTACTTTGAGCCGGATATTGGTCCCGGTGCGTTTCGAAATACGGCCTTAGTTGACGAACTCGCCCGGCAGCTTCCCACCGGAAGTCACATTCACGTCGTTACGGCGCAACCTAATCGATATCAGTCGTTTAAACCCGTAGCACCGGAACGCGAGGAAAATCAAAATTCTGCTTGTTCCGTACTAATCGAGCGGGTTACGATCCCAACCCATGCCAGCGGTTTCCAAGACCAGATCCGCTCATTCTGGGTTTATTTTTTGGCTGTACACCGGCTCACAAAAAATAAGGAATACGATCTGATTGTTGCTTCCTCATCCCGCTTATTCACGGCTTTTCTGGGCGCACGATTGGCCAGAAAACGAACTATTCCGCTGTTTTTAGACATTCGTGATCTGTTTCGGGAAGCGATTCTGGATGTGCTCAATGCGCCGTTGCTTCGTGTTATATTGGACCCAACACTGCGAGCCGTCGAACGGTATACGTTTGGTTATGCCAGCCATATCAATCTGGTTTCAGAAGGGTATCGGTCTTATTTCAGGAAATTTCCAAAGGCTGCGTATAGCTTTTTCACAAACGGCATTGACAATGTTTTTCTGGATATTCCGGCCAGCGAACCGGTGCTACACCGGCCTTACAAAACCATACTTTACGCCGGTAACATTGGCGAAGGGCAGGGATTGCATAAGCTCATTCCAGAAGCCACACGACAGTTGGGGGACCGATACCATTTCGTAATTATTGGCGATGGTGGTGCGAAACGTAAACTCGAAATGGCCCTCAACTTGCAGCATATTACGAATGTTGAACTGCGCCCGCCCGTTAGCCAACAGGAGTTGGTTAACGAATACCAACGTGCTGATTATCTGCTTGTTCACTTGAACGACATCAATGTTTGTACACGCGTATTGCCTTCCAAACTGTTTGACTATGGCGCAACCGACAAGCCCATTTTGGCTGGAGTAGCTGGTTATGCCGCTACGTTCGTTCGCGACCATCTCCCAAATAGTATCGTGTTCAATCCCGGCGACGTGGACGAATTAGTGAAGCAATTACGCGAAACACCGTATTGTACACAGGTTCGAGCCGACTTTAAAACGCAGTTTCAACGTAAAACCATTTGTCAGGAAATGGCCCGGCATATTATAAAAACGCTGTCTTCGTGAGAGAGGTAAGCGCATAGGAAAGGCCGGTTTTGAGAAACCAGCCCCACACTATTTACAAGAAAAAGACTTTATCAATGGTCTGTGGCGTTTATTTTACGCTCTTGCCAATGGCAATCAGGTTTTCCGGCGTTTGCAATCCTAATACTTTCTTCAAAACTCGGCCATTGCCATCAATGAATAACAGTGTTGGATAGGCTTCGAGCGGGTACACCTGCGATAGAGCGGGACCTTCGCCCTTTTCCATATCCATTTTCACGTTGATGAACTTCTCGTTGTAGAAATCGCCAACGGCCTTCTTCGTGAATACGTTTTTCTGAAGCAGTTTGCAGGGACCGCACCAACTGGCATAGGCATCCAGGAAAATGACCTTTTTCTCGGCTTTCGCCTTCTTTAAAATATCTCTCCAGGAGGCATCCGTGAACTGAATACCATCGGCAGCATTTGCTGAAGCAGACTTAGTTCTGCCGGGGCGGGTTGATTCGGGAAGGTCAAGAGCGGCATTTGTTGGACCAGCATTGAATCCAACGAGAAGGATAGCGAATAGCCAAACTATTTGTTTCATAATCGAACCGGTGTACCGGTAGTCTTTGTATGTTTTCGAGTGTATAACGCACCAGCCAGCGATTTTCGTTTCTCCCGGCTAAAGTTGTTCGCCCGTAAATTTATTGACAGGTAGGCAAAATACAAATTACGTGCCATTCTCCCGAATCTTTCCGAACTTTGCGGCCATTTTAGTTAATTGTATTATGCCTGTTAAGCAAGCCGAATTCCTCGTTAGCAACTCTGACCCGGACAAATGCCCCAAACCCGACCGGCCCGAGTATGCCTTTATTGGCCGCTCAAACGTCGGAAAATCGTCGCTGATCAATATGCTGACGAGCCGCTCATCGCTGGCTAAAATTTCGGGGAAACCGGGTAAAACCCAGTTAATCAACCACTTCATTATTGATAACGAATGGTACTTGGTCGATCTTCCCGGCTACGGTTATGCACAGGTTAGCAAAACTGACCGCGAGAAGTTTGCCGCTATTATCGACGGCTATCTGACAAATCGCCCCAATCTGCTTTGCATTTTCGTACTGATTGATGCACGTATTGAACCGCAGAAACGCGACCTCGATTTCATGAGCAATTTGGGCGAGCGGGGCTTGCCGTTTGTTATCGCGTTTACGAAAACCGAAAAACTTGGTGCTGTTAAACTCCAGGAAACGCTCGATACCTACCGGGCCAAACTGCTCGAAGAATGGGAGGAAATGCCGCAGTTTTTTGTTACATCAGCCATCACCGCAGCCGGTCGCGAAGACATTCTTTCGTTCATTCGACCGCTGAATGCGGGATTTCTTGAAAAAAGAAAGAATGAAAGACCAAAACGGTGAACGGCTTTTTCGCTCGTTCTCTCCGTCGCTCAGTCATTAAAAAGACAATACACCCACTCAAATATACGTTACCAATTTACAAAGTCTCTCTATGGAAGCATTAAAACAGATTGCCAATGTGGCTGGCTACAGCGGCCTTTACCGAATTTTGAAGCCGGGCCGTGCAGGCGTTATTGTTGAATCATTGGATGATAAAAAAGCTAAAACCATGATGGGTCCAACGGCCCGTGTTTCGGTTTTGAGCGACATTTCAATTTATGTCGATGATGAGAGCGAGGAGCAGTCGGTACCGTTAGGTCAGGTATTACTGACGATTAATGAAAAACATGGCGCTACGGTATCGGTTGACCCAAAAGGGTCACCCGACGAGTTAGCTGACTTTATGGCTTCGGTTGTGCCGACCTTTGACCGTGAACGAGTTCGGACGGCTGACATCAAAAAATTGATTGTCTGGTACGGGATTCTGCGGCAGTTTGCTCCGGAAATATTCGAGGTAACGGCAGACGTAACTGAGGAAACAACATCCGACGAGCCATCAACAACAGAAGAAATACCAGCTACTGAAGCCCCGACCGCCGAAGTAGAAAAAACGGCTAAAGCATAGATCAAAAAATCAACGTTCTTCATTTTCAGTGAGAACAGAAAAGCCGCGATGACCATTGGTTTCGCGGCTTTTTAGTGTTTAAGGAAATAATAAATGGGTAAGTAGTAAGTGGCTGATGCCAACATTGCTCACGCATCAGCTACTTACTACTTACCCATTTATTGCTAATTAATCGACTGAACTTAGTTTCACGGTATTGGTTCGGCTCGATTTCGCCAGGGGAATACTAAGCGTATTGATAAAGATATCGCCCGACTCAAGCCGGCCCTGACTCACCAGAATTTGCTTGATGCCTTCAACCGTCTGGTCCACGTTCAGACTTAGGTCGGGTTCGTAGGGCATTACCTGAACACCCCAATACAACCCAAGCGTGTTACGTAGTTGCGCGTCGTTGGAGAAAACCAGCAGATCAGCTTTGGGCCGGTGATGCGAAAGTCGAACGGCCGTGTAACCCGAGTTTGTGATACCGATAACGGCCTTCGCTTTCGTGTCGCGGGCCAGCCGGCAAGCACTCATTACTACGTTGTCGTTGATGACGTTTTCGGTCGGTTGCTCGTTTACGTGGGCGTGATAGCGATAATAGATTTTGTCGGTCGAGGTTTCAACCTGCCGGATGGTGTTTGCCATACTTTCGACCGCCAGAATTGGGTATTTACCCGAAGCGGTTTCGGCACTGAGCATTACAGCATCGGCACCGTCCATTACCGAGTTGGCAATGTCATTGACTTCAGCACGGGTTGGGCGGGGCGCGTCGATCATACTCTCGAGCATCTGGGTCGCTACAATGACCGGCTTGGCCGCTTTGTTGCACTTTTCAACCAGCATTTTCTGAATCATCGGCACTTCTTCGGCGGGCAGTTCAACGCCGAGGTCGCCCCGCGCCACCATCAGGCCATCCGTAGCGGCAATAATTTCGTCGATGTTCTGAATCGCTTCGGGCTTTTCGATCTTCGCAATAACGCGGCTCTTTTTGCCTTTCGAGCGAATGTATTCTTTTATTTCAAGAATTTCGGAGGCTTCGCGCACAAACGAAAGAGCAATCCATTCAGCATCGTGCTCAAGGCCAAACTCCAGATCGGCCCAGTCTTTATCGGTCACGGCGGGCATCGACACCTTCGTGTTCGGCAGGTTTACGCCTTTCTTCGACTTCATCGAACCGCCATAAACTACTTCCGTCACTACGTCGGTACCTTCGGTCCGCAACACTTTAACTTCTAACTTTCCGTCATCCATCAAAATGCGTTCGCCCGGATGAACATCCAGGTACATATTCTTGTAGGGCGTACTGACGCGCTCAGCCGTGCCGATGATATCATCGTTGGTAAAGACCAGTTCCTGACCAGCCACGATGGTTACGCCGTCTTTATTCTCGACGTTGCCAATGCGAATTTTAGGACCCTGTAAATCCTGGAGTATGCATAGGTTCAGGTTGTATTCGGCGTTCAGCTCACGGATACGGGTCAGCCGCATGAGGTGATCTTCGTGCGTACCGTGGGAGAAGTTGAGCCGGAAAACGTTTACGCCGGCTCTGGCTAATGCCAGCAATTGTTCTTTTGTATCGGAAGCCGGGCCAACAGTGGCCACAATCTTGGTTTTCTTAGACATGGGACGGGAAAAATTGGGCAAAATCGGCCAGAAGCCGGTGCAAAAATAACCGGATGACAGGATAAACGATGGTATTCACGGAAATTTTACGGGAAGAGTTCTATTCCTCACAAACAATCCA
>JANPJE010000019.1:0-18952 GCA_031425355.1 Spirosoma sp.
ATCGGCAACGCCACCAGTCCGGACGAGATGCGCTGTAGCCATGAATCAGGCTGATCATTTCTTACTACCGTATGCGTAGTGGACATACTTTACTGCTTATTTTTTTTAGGTTCATTTCTGCACTGTGAAGCGGTCGGTCGCCTTACAATTAGTCTGTTAACAACTTCATACGTCGCGGTATTTTTGCTGAATACGATAAAGTTCATACCACATTCTGAACATATAGGTCGAACTGATGCGCGAATCACTCTGCTCGATCCACTGCCGGAGCGGATACTCGGCAATACGTGTCAGCACCACCGAACGCCCATGCTGCTTGATGAGCCGGGCCAGCAACTCTACATCGAACAGCCACGGGCTGATAAATGGCTCCCGGAATAGTTCATCTACCACACCATGCCGAAATAGTTTAGCCCCGCACTGCGAATCATAAACGGGTAGCTTTAGAATGTTGCTGATGATGGTGGCAATGACCCGACCCACGTAATGCCGAAACGAGTTGCGCCGGATGTCTACGCCGAGAAATTTAATCCGGGAACCCATCACCAAATCGAGGGACGTATTGCCATCCAACACAGTAGTCAGATCAGCAATAGCGCCCAGCGGAGTGGCTAAGTCGGCGTCTAAAAAACCGAGGTAATCAAACGGTTTACCAACGCAATGCAGCATACCAGCCCGAACAGCCCCGGCTTTCCCTCCATTTTTGGGCAAGATCAAGGCTTCGATTCGGTTTGGATATTGCGCCTGCATGGCTTCCAGTACAGTTCGGGTTTGGTCGGTGCTGCCATCATCGACGAAGCAGAAATTTACATCCGTGCGTTGACCGGCATACGCCAGAAATACGTCGGCCAGGAGCCGGGTCGCTTCGTTATAACACGGTATGATGATGCAGACAGACGACATACGGTCCTTACCTGGTAGCGGTGAGTGTGGAATCAAGAACAATTACTTTATGGCCGTAATAACCTGACTGACAACGGTTCCACCAGTGATTTCGATCCGGCTTAATGTCTTCGACAAAAATGCTGGGCGGGTAAACGCTGATGGGGCCCAAGCGCACGGTATCGGCCGATGTGAGTAACTGCCGGTGTCGGTCGGTCATCTCCCGATCATACGTTGCGGCCTTTCCGGTCAGCCAGTCGGTCCAGATATCATGAATGGATTTACTGAACATGATACTGCCAACCAGCCAGATTCCGGTTAGCACGAACACCGGCACCGGCCACTTCTGAACGGGTGTCAGCCGACGTCCGCGCCGGTCGAACCACCCCACCCAGACGGTCAGTACGTAGAACCAGCCGATCGCAAAAAAGACATACAGAACGTTCATTGTCCGGGCAAACGGCGGGATGCCCAATCCATAGTACGAGGGAAAAATCATTGAGGCCAGCAACCCCAAATAGATCACCGTGAGAAGACCCGCCGGAAGAAGAAATAAATCGCGCACCGGACTCCCATGCCGAACAGCCCGGCGGGCCAGCGGCATAAACAGTAGCGACAACGGCAGAATCGGCGTTTTCAGCAGCCACTCGGCCATTGAACGGGCCAGCCAGACAAACGAAAACAGGATTGACGTAACGAATTCGCTTGCTTTTACCTGGTTGCTTCCCATTCGAATGGCGTTGCCCGGTGCCCGAAACAGCAGCCATGCCGATACAAGAGCGACCACCAGCAATCCGGCCAGCAGCGGATCGAACCGGCGAAGAAACACCAGCCGATAGCCTGCAATGGTTAACAATAGTAAAATCAGCAAAATCAGATTTGTTTCACCGGAACCGATGATGGCGAACACTAAAAACCCCGCCCAGACAGCCGTTAGCCATTTTAGTACTCCTTTCGGCAGCCGATACCAGCGAATCAGTACGGCCAGCAGGTAAATTGTCAGGATAGTTGGGACGGTGTACGTAGCGATAGCGGCTGTCCAGAAAAACGCTTCGACCGTGCTTTGCAGGGCCAGCACAACCATAAAAAACAGTACGCCCGTCGCCAGAAGCCGGTTTCTCAGTGACTCACCCCGAAATAATTCGCTCGTCAGCGCGTAAATGGAGCCAATTAAGCCTGTAGCGATCAGAACCGGAATGAACCGATACCCGTCGTACCATCCCCACACCAGCGGACTGCCATGCACGAGAAAATTGGAGAAATATCGTCCGGTCCAGCCATCGTAATAATATTTCTGACCCTGCCAGAAACCATAGCGCGTAGCGGTATCGGCGAAGCAATAATCGTCGGCAGCGGACGGATGATTATGGAATGATAGAAATACCAAAGGCCCGTAAGCCAGAAGAAATAACAGAATAACGATAACGGTTGCCAGCCGGTCAATGAGCGGGTGTTTCATGCAGTAACGCGTTCATTATGAACGAATATCAATCTCCAAATCGCCCCCGGTGGGCGTTGTATTTTGCGGCTGCTGCCGGTTCATGAAAGGATACGACAGCACAGCCGCCAGAATGACGAGCGTACCCATATAGAAACCCGGTGTCATGCGCTCGGCATCCCCAAAAACCAGAACGGCCAGTATAATGCCATATACCGGCTCCAAATTTACGGTTAATATGGCCAGATAAGGCGAAAATTTTCGCAGCAGTCGAATCCCAACGGTGTAGGCATACACGGTGCAAACCAGTGACAACACCAGCAACCAGCCCCATTGCATAGCCGTTTGCGGCACGTACTGCACCGCAGAACCGGCTCCCGACGTATCGAACTGCTGCACCAAACCCCACAAAACAAACGCCCCCAGAGAGGCTCCGATCATTTCATAAAACGAAATAACGACGGCATCATACCGCTGTGTAAACCGGCTGTTGATAATCGTAAACAGTGACGATAACATCGCCGAAAATACCGCTATGGCCAGCCCGACGACCTTATCAAACTCAAACCGGAAGATTAAATACAGGCCCGCCATGACCACCGCGCCCAGAATAACCTCAATAAGCCGCACCCGCCGACGAAGAAGAAGCGGTTCCAGACCACTTGCCCACAGTGAACTGGTTGCCATACCAGCCAAACAAACCGATACGTTAGACAGCCGGGCCGCCAGAAAAAAGGCTACCCAGTGCAGAGCAATTATACCGCCCGTAGCCAGCAGCCGCCACCGGTCGGCCGGGGAAACAGCGATGGATTGTTTACGAACCAACAGCACAGCCCCCATCCCCAAAACAGCCAGCAGCGTTCGAAACAGCACCACCGCCGACGAGTCGAGTGGCTCCAGCAGTTTACCCAAAATAGCCGTAAAGCCCCAGATCAGGACAATGAAATGGAGTTGAAAATAGTCGGAGAAGGAAGCCTTAGTTTGCATGAATTTAAGTGAGTGATTGAATAGGTTATGCGCCAGCTATTCAATCACTCAATCAGTCTATAATTCAATCATTAAATTTTACCTCGGTATCGTGTTGTACAAAAGTACCCCGATAGCGGCAAAAATAGCGTTTGGTAGCCAGACCGCCACAATGGGATTCAGATTGCCCGATTCGGCGATGCCTTTCGCCAGCATGAAAAACAGGAGGTACGTAAACGCCAGCAGGAATCCCAGAGCCACTTGCCAGCCCACCCCCCGGCGACTCTTGCGGGCCGACATGATGACGCCAATAACAGTCAGAATGATGATGGCAAACGGACGGGTGTCGCGGCTGTACTTTTCGAGCAGGTAGGTCTCGACACCATCCGCCCCACGGCTTTGCAGCTTCTCAATATGCCGGTTCAGTTCAGGGCGCGTCAGGGTTTCGTACAGGTTAAAATCAGAGCTGAAGTCGTCGGGTTTCAGGTTCAGCGTGGTGTCAATGCGACTGCCGGGAAGCAGCGTTTCCTGCAACCCATTAATGGTGCGGATTTTGTAATCGACGATGGTCCACTTCTTTTTTTTGGCATCCCATTCGATGTGGTCGGCAGAGAGTTTTTGTTTCAGTTGATTACCTTCTACCCGCTCCATCGTAAACTTATAGCCGATGTTGCTCTGGGTGTTGTAACTCTCCAGATAGGCATACGTATTGGGGGCAATTTTCAAATGCACATTCCGTCCGGAGTACGTATAAGCCTCATTGATGTACTTTACTTCAAAGGCAATCCGTGTTTTGTTGGCGCTTGGAATCAGGTAGTTAACCATAAAATAAGTCGCCACTGCCAGCACCGATGCACCCAATACATACGGAAACAGCAACCGGATAAAGCTAACGCCACTGCTCAGAATAGCGATAATTTCGGTACGTGCCGCCAGCCGGGATGTTAGAAAAACGGTAGCGATAAACACCATTAGCGGACTGATGTAATTGGCCCAGTAGGGAACGAAATTAAGGTAGTAATCCCACAGAATCTCGTTGCCGGGCGCGTGGGTTTTGCGAAAATTGTCCACCTTTTCGGTGTAATCGATCATCACGACGACCAGCACAATCACCAGCACCACGAAGATGTAGGTTTGCAAAAAACGTTTGAGAATGTATGCGTCGAGAAGTTTCATTTTTTGTGGTGTCGGTTTCCGCAACGGCGGACCGCTCAAAACCGACACGTTAGACTGTTTCGCCTGTCGGTTTCCGCAACAGCGGACCGTTCAAAACCGACATCACGTATAAATTAATTAACCAGTAAGTTCTTGGCGACTTCGTGACTGACGAACACCGTGCGGCCCGTTTCGGTCTGTACCAGAACGGATTTATCGAAGGCGTTGATTTCACTGACCGTTACGGTGCAGCCGAGCGATAGTTTCGAGTGATCGAGGTGTTGCAGAAATTCGGTCGAGTGTTCGAGCACGGCTCTCAGGCAAACGCCCTCTCCGGCCACCACGTCCGACAGCTTACGGTAGCCCGTTTCGGGCATATGACCGGCGGGGGTCGGAATGGGATCGCCGTGCGGATCAAACTGTGGATGACCCAAATACGTATCTAATCGCGTGACTAACTCCGCCGACCGTATGTGCTCTAATTCTTCCGCAATTTCGTGGACTTCATCCCAGCCAAAACCAAGTTTCTGTACCAGAAAAACTTCCCAGAGCCGGTGCCGCCGAATGACCTGCAATGCCAGCCGTTCGCCTTCTTCGGTTAGCCGGACGCCCTGGTATTTTTTGTAATGAATCAATTGTTTCTCCGCCAGTTTCCTGAGCATATCCGTCACCGAAGCCGCCTTTGTCGCCGTCATTTCTGCCAGCGCGTTCGTGCTGACCTCGCCCTGCTGCCGAGTAGCAAGGTAATAGATGGTCTTCAGGTAATTTTCTTCAGTAAATGAATGCATGGAATAAACCGCTTGAACTCACAACCATTAACAAAGTGAAAACAGTTTGCGTGTAAAGGTAGTTTTTATGTTAAACTTTCTAAAA
Organism: Spirosoma sp.; assembly: GCA_031425355.1. Taxonomy (GTDB): domain Bacteria; phylum Bacteroidota; class Bacteroidia; order Cytophagales; family Spirosomataceae; genus Spirosoma. The sequence goes on from JANPJE010000019.1 coordinate 5,315, forward strand.
ATTTAGACTAATCTAAATTTTTATTTCAACAATGCTTATCTTTGATACGTTATTGGTGTTGAGTGTGCGATTCATACGTCGTCATCGCTCAATCTGATTCAGCCAACAGTTCTAATATAGTCGCAATAGCATTCAACGTAGCGTAATAAAATGGAAGTGATTACGAAGCCGGATACGTCGGCAAAAGGCTGGCGACAGGAGAGTAACGCAAATTCCCTGTCTGAGGTACATAGTTCCGTTCATGTGCCGGTTGGCGCGGGCTTTTTCAAAACACTGCGGGCGTATGTTGGCCCCGGCCTGATGGTGGCGGTCGGATACATGGACCCCGGCAACTGGGCTACCGACATTGCGGGGGGTGCGCGATTTGGTTACCGATTATTATCCGTTGTGCTGATTTCCAACCTGTTCGCTATTCTTCTCCAGCATCTGGCACTTAAACTTGGCATCGCTACGGGCCGCGATCTTGCTCAGGCCTGCCGCGACCATTTTAGTCGCCCAACTGCTTTCGTCCTGTGGATGCTGGCCGAAATTGCCATCATTGCCTGTGACCTGGCCGAAGTAATTGGCTCGGCTATTGCGCTTAACCTGCTATTCGGTCTGCCCCTCACGATTGGCGTTTTGATCACAGCGTTGGATGTCTTTTTACTGCTGTACTTACAAAATAAAGGGTTCCAAATACTTGAGCGGATTGTAGCCAGTCTGATTTTCCTGATTGTCGGTTGTTTCGGCTACGAACTGCTGGTGTCTCAGCCCAACATCGCCGGTGTTGTAGCGGGTCTGGTGCCCCATACCGAAATCATTACCAATCCGGGTATGCTCTACATTGCCATCGGCATTTTGGGAGCCACCGTCATGCCGCACAATCTGTATTTGCACTCCAGCATTGTGCAAACCCGCGATTTTTCGAGAGATGATGCTGGCCGAAAATCGGCGATTAAATTCGCCACCATCGACTCAACGGTTTCGTTGTTTTTGGCCTTTTTTATCAACGCAGCTATCCTCATTTTAGCAGCGGCAACATTCCACTTTTCAGGCAATCAGCAAGTGGCCGACATCACCGACGCCTACCGCTTGCTCGACCCGATTCTTGGTGTTAAACTGGCTGGTATTTTGTTTGCCGTGGCGTTACTGGCGTCGGGTCAAAACTCCACGCTCACGGGTACGCTGGCTGGTCAGATCGTGATGGAAGGCTTTCTAAATTTTCGGATTAAACCCTGGCTACGTCGGCTCATCACGCGATTAGTGGCCATTGTCCCGGCTTTGGTAGTGGCTGTTTTGTATGGCGAACAGGGCACGAGTGAATTGCTGGTACTGAGTCAGGTTATTCTCTCGCTGCAACTCAGTTTTGCCGTTGTGCCGCTGGTGCAATTCACGAGTGACAGGGCCAAAATGGGTCGTTTCGCCAATCCAATGTGGGTGCGGCTTTTATCGTGGGCGGTAGCCGTCATCATCATCGGCCTCAACGGGTATTTGCTTTGGGATACGTTTGCCTAACGTATTGTTTTTTACAGCATCACGCTCCAGTTTATAAGCCCGGTGGCGGTGCTGATTCGGTTGACTACCAAATTCGGTTATGGAGATATAAAGTTCTTCTGAAGGATTGGACGGAGAACTGACTAATCGAACCTCATGGGTTGTACCATCGAATTCGATTATCCGCACCCAGGTTTTACCGGAATCATGGGTACACATCAATAGACTTTTGGCTTTACCAGAAAGGCAACTATAGGAGACGGCCCAGATTTCATTTCCAGCCGTTGACTGCCGGGCAATCATATTCATGACAGGACTCCGGCGATACGGATCAGGTAATACCAGTTTGTCAAATTGTTTACCGTCTGATGTTCTGACGATAAAGTTTGTTCCACCCAAATAATCGCTGCCGAATAACACAGTTTCAGTAGTTTCCGCCATCGACAGGTAGCCGCCCGTCTGATGATGGTACTTATTGATTAAATCCCATCCAGCGTTACGTCCATTGGCTTGTTTATTGAAATGAGTCAGTGCTTCATTCATCCACACCTGTTTTTTATTGTCGCCATCGGTCAATAAAACCGCATTTAAATGAGCAGAATACTTCACTAAATGAATGTGCTTATTAACGCCCTGTTTCATCAGAAAATCAGATGTAGTCCAGGTATCACCGCCATCGAAAGAGTAATACAAATAAGCCAGGTTCTGCCATGTTTTTCCACGCCAGATCGAACCATATTCGCCGATCATCAGCGTATGATCCGGCAGTTCGGTCATGCCGTTGTTGAACAGAAAATAGCTAATTGGCGTCGAAAGTTGTAAGACCGTTCTAAAGGACTTACCCGCATCATCACTTTTATAAATAACCCCATTGGAGCAAACGAAGAGTACATTGCGCTGACTGATAAATAACGATTTGATGGGATACTCAAACTCATAAATCAGGTCCGCCGACCGGCTTTGGTCATGGCTGCAATAGAGCGCGTTTGCATGGGAGAAGCAACATCCCCAAAGTATTCCGTCTGCTGTCTGGCAGCAATATTTCCAGTCTATACGTACCGACTGGAAGCCCAGCCCCTGCGCTGCCAAAAACGAACTGGCTGTACCGTTTTCATATAAACCGCATTCTTCGCCGGTAAGTACTAAATATGAATTATCGGTGAACGTAATATACTGATTGGCAAAGTGATATAAGCGGATTCGGTGGCTGATTTCCCACAAAACGAACGAACGAACTTCTCTTAATTTGCCAACCCGGTAGATGTCGATCAAAAAACTCCAGCAATGTTTTAGCCAATAAGGGCCTGGTTTCCTGAGTGACAGGAAATATTTTGAAGAAACGTCCATGAATAATTCAGATGTCTTGATAGTGTAGATTAGGCTTCTGATTGTGCCAATGGACGACCAGAAAACTAATACCTGTTGTGGATAGAATTGGAAAGTTGATACGTCACTAAGGAGCAGGCAAATACCTCTCTACCAACTACATAGGCACCGTTCGCGTAGCAACGATGGTGTACATAAGCTGGCTCTTGTTGTGCTGGGCAAAAAACTGGTTGTGGTAACTGATTTGCACGTCACCGAAGCCCAGCACGCCCAAAAACTGTTCGAGTAGTTCGGGGGTGAAGTGCCACCAGGTCTCTTCGGGCTGACCGATGGCCGTTATGGGCCGAAAAATCATGGATGGCCCGAGTAGTTTATGGCGAATTTTACGCACGGTCGCGTTGCTCAACCAGCCAAACAGGCGGTTGATGATCTTCTGGCGGTTGTTATCCAGAATCTCCGTCACCACAATGGTTTCCCGGGTAATTCGGGCGGCTTGTTGCAAGGCCAGAAACGGGTCCCGCACATGCAGCAAAATACTACCGAACGTACTGACATCGACCAGCCCAACCGCTTCCGGAATGGCATATACGGTGCCATGTACCAACTCCGCACGGGAGTTCAGCAAGGAGTGGCTTAACCGATAGGCGTTGTTGATTTTTCGGATGTGATTTTTGCGTTCGGGTGCCCAGGCAGTTCCGTCCTTGTGGGCATACGGAACAATATCCCAATCGTTGTCCGGCGACAAATCGTAACTCACTACGGAAGCCCCTTTTTTCTCCATGTAGAACGAGAGGAATCCATTGGCCGTACCCATTTCCAATACGCGTTTATTGGCTAAATCAATATTTCCTAAGTACGCGTCGGGGGCGATTCGCAAATCCCATTCGCCCTTCATTTCGCCCAGGCCGGGCAAATCAATCGTATGGTAGAAGTAATAATCGTCAGGATTGACCTGCGACGTAACATCGGAAGGTTGAACTGGAGTCATGGTGTGTTCGTTTGTTTTGGTTTCCACTATCTATCGGAAGAAGGTCAAAAAGGTGAGTCATGTCAGAGAAAAATTCTAAAAAAATTTCACTGACTTACCTTTTCGCTTCTCCTCCTATTCATTGATTAGTAGCGGTTGAGTAAATGATAGGCGATCCGGTTTTATATTCGCTCATTCAACTATCCTATGCCAACCAGACCATTACCTATTTACTCAACCGACCGGGACTTGTACGATGCCCTGAGCCGTCGCGATGAGCGGGCATATCAATTTTTGTATGCAGAATCTTATCCTTCCTTTCTGTATTGGGTGCTCAGAAACAGCGGCTCAGAAATGGACGCCGAGGATGCCTTTCAGAAAGGTTTACTCAACTTTTTGCTCAATGTGGAAACCGGGAAATACCAATATCAGGCAGGAACGCGCGTCACGACTGTGCTTTTTGAGTATTGTAAATTCGTGTGGTTCACCGAGTTGAAGTCGGCCCGGCTACGCACACGAACGAGTATGCCTGATGGCATCGACACTGTTGATACCGCCGATGTTGTGAAAGACCTGGAACGAATGGACGTAGTCAATGCCGTTCGCCAGTCGCTTGGGCAGCTTAAAGACGAGTGCCGGAAACTACTCGACTGGTTTTATGTGGAGGAAATATCCTTACGGGAAATTGCCGAACGGCTGGGTATGAAAGAATCATCAGTGAAATCGAAACGGTATGACTGCGCCGAAAAATTGAAAGCGTTTTATCAGCAAACAGCAAAGCAGCAGGGATTATGAAGCTATCGGAAGATCAATATGAAATCATTGAAGCCTATTTGACCAATGAACTGTCGGCTGCGGATCGTGCGTCGTTTGAGGACGATTTACGGGACGATGCTGAGCTTCGGGAAGAGGTTGACCGGCAGCGCGACATCCGGTTGGGTTTGCGGGCACTGGGCATCGAACGGGCGTTGGAGCGAGCCAGAACGCAATATAAAGCAACGGCAGTTCCCGACAACGTAACGCCTGTCAATCAGACAATTGTTCGTCCATTAGTCAACTGGCGGTACTGGGCTGCGGCTGCATCGGTGGTTGTGGTGCTGGGCGTTGGTTATTATACGTACCAGCAAACAACTGATCGTCAGGACGATGTGGCCTATGCCGAAACGTTCAAGCCCGACCCGACCGATCAATTGATGAAAGATTTCCCATCGGGCAAGGTTTCACCGGAAACGCGTACTCAGTTTCTGGACGCGCTCACCAACTACAAAGCCGGAAAGTATGACAATGTAATCGAGCAGTTACGAACGTTACCCGCCGATAAACAGACAATTCATTACAAAAACTATTTCTTAGGCTTGAGCTATCTGGCGAATAAACAACCAGCAGAAGCCATTCCGTCATTAAGCAAAGCGCGGGCGACTCCGTCTGAAAAACTCCGGCAAAAAGCCGAGTGGTTTCTGGCATTGGCTTATGTTAAAAATGGGCAAACGAAAAAAGCCCTGCCGATGCTGAAACAAATCAGTACCGACAAGGCCCACCCGTTTCAATCACTGGCTCAACGCGTGCTACAGAAGATTGATTGACGTATTTATGTTACGTGTGGTGTCAGCTTTGAGAAGCTGACACCACACGTAACATAAGTTTTACTGATTAAACAGCGTCTGTACTTCGTTGGACGTTAATGCCCGTTTATAAATCCGAATATCATCCATAGCACCTTTGAAATACCACGGAAGCGATTGATACTGTGCGCCAAATTTTAACTCCCCGCCCGGACAGGAATCCATTTTATTGGCAGGCAGGTTATCGGTTGAAAATACCAGCGTTTTATTAAAGTACATCCGGGCCGACCGTCCACTGTAGGTAAATACAAGATGATACCAGGTATCTGGTTCCACAGGTTTGGTGAATACTAAATCCTGCCAGCCTACACCTCCTTGACAATTGCTATTCTGCTTGATATCCGTTATGAATGTAAGTTGAGGGCCAATATCGTTCTCTAATTTAATTAATGAACTATACGTTTGCGGCAAACCGTCACTAAAGCGGGCTTTATTGTAAATCTGCATCCGGCCATTTACACCACCCGACAACGTAGCAGGTTTGATCCAAAGGCTGACCGAAAGTGCTTCTGGATTCAGGCTACTGTTATCGGGCATGAAAAAGTACTGACTTGTGCCATTTAACTGAATAGCTGAATTTGCTCTGCCTTTACGGTCCGCCGTAAACGTTGGATTATTAACTAACTGAACGTGGTTATTAAATCCACTAATGTCCTGAAGCGACCGCTCATTTAAGGTCACATTGGCAATCAAATCCTGCGCGACAGGATCAGGCGGGGTTGTAAAGGACGCAATGGTCCCGTAGATTATATCATTTGATGGCGATGGCAATCGGGCATATGGACGATAATAGTAGACCGTGTTCGGTTTCAAGTCGTTCAGATTCACAATTACGTTGGCTCCTATTGCAGGGCTGACAACTAAAGAAGTAGGGCTATTTACATCGGGCGTACTGGTCTCCGATGAATGATAGATACCGTATTGTATGGCCGCTGGATTGCCGGGATTTTGCACGATAAAATTAACAGACGCCACATTATAGCTAATACTCGCCGTTCCGTTTGTCACAACCACCGGATTTAAGTTTGTACGAAATTGTTGCACCGCACTATAGCCGGTCTTTGTTGCTCCATTAACGGCAAAACTCCGTGCATAATAGAGTGTATTTGGCTGAAGGCCCGTTAACGAAATGGGTATGGATATTTTAGTGCCAACTGGCAATGAGCCAGGAGCAATAGCGTCCTTGTCTTTGTCGGGCACTTGATTTGTAGATGAATAGCAGATGCCGTATAAGGTGATAGTCGCATTTCCATCGGAGGTTATGCTCATCCCCGCTGCTGCTGAGTTGGTGGAAACAGTAGTAATAGTCTGCAAGGTCACCACAGGGTCAACCGCATCGCTAACAACAACTGGCTGCTGAAGTGTCCTTTCTATAGTGCAAGTATTGGTCAGTGTAGCCTTAGCCGTGTACGTGCCTGACGTTGGGTAGGTGTAGGTAACCGTCATGCCCGTAGTAGCAGTCGTGCTGCCGTTGCCAAAATCCCACTCCACCTGGTCAATAGTGCCACTGCTGCCCGTGATCGAAAAATCAACTTTTCGTTGTTCAATTTTGGCGGTGAGGGTGCCCGTTGGCGGATCACATTCCCGCTTCGACTTTTTGGTGGGAAATTCCCATTTATCACAACTCAAAAGCAGTGAACCAGTAATAATGGTAAAAAAAACAAAACTTAAATAAGTGAGTACCTTTTTCATGTCCAGAAATAAAAATGGTGTGAGACAAATCAGAATGTGTAACCAATGGCCAACCCTACTGACTGTGAGGACGGTTTCCAGTGAAGTGCATTGGTGCGCGGTTTCGGCTTGTGCATCAACAGATACAGTTCAGCGACGGTAGCGACTGCAGCCACGCCAATGCAGGCTTTGAACAAGCCGCTTTTCTTCTGTGCAGTTTCGGCAGCAGTATATGCCTCATCGTATCGGCGGTAAGAATCGGGATTGGCAATGATTCCATTGCCGGTCGGGTCAACCTCCTCACTAACCTGAATCAAGGTGCTCAGTTTATTCTGAAAATCATTACGCAACAGCAATGCATACGCACCTGCCCCAACAGCAACGGTCCCGGTAAGCAGTTTCAGGCCGATTCGTCTAGTGGGTTTTAGAATATTATCGACGGTTCGGATTTGCAGGCGAAGCGTTTCCTGCCGGGTAGTGGTGTAGGTAAGGGCCTGTGTGTAATTGTTTCGGGCTTCCTGATACCGTTTCTGATTGAACAGCCGGTTCCCTTCGCGCTCATAGTATTCGGTTAACTGAACTTTTGTAAGTGCATCATCGGGGTTTAAGTTCAAGAGTTGATTGAGCAGTTTGACCGCTTCGGGGCCTTTATTCTGTTGCAGCGCGTCTGTAGCCTGCTGGCGCAGGGCCAGTCCGGTTGTGCATTCCTGAATTTGCTCTTTCGCATACGTATCATCCTCAAAGCCAGGCACTTCGAGACAGTTCTGGTATTGTCGGCGGGCTTCGAGGTATTTACCTTCTCTATAAAAATCGTCTCCTCGTTTTTTGTACCGCTCGTACTCATTGTCGACAACGGCGGCTCCTGTTGTTGCCTGACTCATCAGATGAGCAGATGGTAAGAGAAAAAACAACAGCAGCAGGATGAACGGGTGTAGTAGTTTATGCATAACTGATTGGTTTACTGGTTTGTACATTGTTTGATTTTTCGCCTGACTTCCGGCGTATCTTTCAGGGCCTGTGCTACCTGATACCAGCTTTTGGCCCCGTCGTACTCTTCGTTCTCGAAAATTCGGTTGGCTTTCGCTAAATAGGTGGCGTAAGCCCCGTCGGCTTTGGCCGTGTTCAGGTCATGCTGCTTCGCCAGTGAGTGAGCACTCGTAAAATCGGTAATGGCTTTCTCCTTATTATTTCCCTTAGCAATTGCCTTTATGCCCTCTTCGATAAGTTGATCGTATTTTTCCTGTGATTCCTCTTTAGCACTCTTGATGTTCTCTTTGACAGGTTCAGAGGCTTTTGGCTTCTCGGTTTCTGGTGTTGCAGTTTCTTTCGAAGTTTCTGGCGTTGGATTAGCCGGAACTGTTACTTTTTCGCCGTCTACTCTTTTCTGTTCAATTTCTTTCTGGGTAATATCCCGCAGCCGCGCTACGTCCCGGCGGGTAGGATCGAGCACTAACGCACTATTCGTCAGGACAATAGTACCTTCATAGTCCTTCTGTCGATAAGCTTTTTTGGCTTTGCCAAGCGCAATGTCAATTCGTTTCTTCAGCGCGGCTTTTGACTCGTTAAGCAGTGGCTTTAGTGGAATTGCCCCCGTGATGGCTGGATTTTTAGGTTCAGCATCAGTTGAAGGACCAACACCGGCTGTTATGTTACGGTCTACTTTCTGGCTACCGCCTGTCGGGGGAACTCCCGTGCTCAACATTGTGTACAACCCAATCCCGCCAATTCCCACAACTATTGGTGCAATGATCCGCCACGGGAAAGCCCGACCGGGAGAACTAACAATTGGCTGTATAATAGCCGGTTCAGGCACTACGCTACGTTGTACAGGCGGGACAACAGCAATTTTTGCAGGCACCTCAGGCTTCTGTACGGGAGTCGATTTTGGAGGAACTGTTGGCGTAACCGGCGCGGGTGGAGCGACGTAAACGTCGGTCTTTTCTTCCTGATATATGTCCGTTAATTCAGGCTCGGCCAGTGGTTTAGGCCGTAGCTGTTCGATGCACAGGGTCAAACCGCGAACAGCGGTCTCCTGCGTTGGGTGGAGTTGCAGTACCTGCTCATAAAGGCTTTTTGCCTGTTCAAACTGATGTTGGGCAACAAAGTGATCGGCTTCATTCAGCAATTGTGTCAGGTGTTGGTGCCGAACGGCTAACGTACAATGGTCCAAGCCTTTATGCGCTTCGGGATGATTTTCCCGTTTGGCAATAACCTGCTCAAACAAGGCAAGAGCCTCTTTGTATTGCTGCTTATCAACAAACGTTTTGGCCTCGGTTAACAGGTTCGGAATGCCATCCAGCAAATCCAGCAGTTCATCTTCTTTACGTACGCGCTCGTGGATGTCGCGCACTAAGCACCGCCGAATTATGGTATTATACGGCTCGGCAATCTGGTTGATGCGGGCGGGTAATTCGACCGTTATAATCTTCTTTTCGATCTCGCGCCGGGCCGACTGCTCACTGCTGTTCCGCAGGTCGGCACGAAACGGCTTCTCGCCCGTCATGATCTCGTACAAAATAACGCCGAACGCCCACAAATCGAGGTTGAAACTCACGCGGCTACCTTCAATCTGCTCCGGAGCTTTATAGGATGGCGTACCACGTCCGTCGCTCAGGTCGAAATCTGAACTATCGAGTTCGTCGTCCCGCACTAATTTACTTAGCCCAAAATCGGCGATTTTAGGAATGAACCGTCCGGCGTTATCGCGGGAGATTAGAATATTGGCCGGTTTGAAATCGCGGTGTACGATACGTTGCCGATGCAGGTGCTGTAGGCCCAGCAAAATGCCCTGCGTAATTTCATAAATTTGAGTAGGTGAGAGCGTGATGCGTCGTAGCAGGTCAGCCAGATTGCCATCCGGGTAATATTTCATGATGGCGAAATCGCTGATGCTGGTGTCGGTTTCGAACCTATAACAGGCATCGTAACGGGCAATATTAGTTTGTCGGGGAACGCGCTGGGCCAACTCGACTTCGGCCTTTAGCGACTTTATATCATTACCTTTAAACTCGCTGATTTTTATGGCAACCCACTCTGTTTCAAGCTGATCCTCAACTTTTATGACCCGTCCATACGAACCGCTACCCAATAATGCCCCTTCATCATTGGGACGGATTGGGTATCGTAGTTTAAAGTCTTTAAAAGAGGTAAACGTTTTATTCATGGTATGGATTGGCAATATACTTATAGAATCAAATTAGAGATATGCCAATGGCAGCGTATCTGCAAATCGCCCATAAAAAACTGGTGTTTGACGCCCTTGGGTTCTCTTTTTTATCTGCGGAGCTATGTATTGATGCAGTTCCCGTATCGTTACAATTCGATTACCGTCGAGGTCGCCGGAGCCGGTCAACCCTCTGAGCAGAAAGTACGTGAAGGCTCCGCCTGCTAATCGTCCATCTTCAACGGCGTTTTGGGTCGATCGGCTTGCCAGCAGCATGGCTACATTACTGCCATCACTAACCGGGCCGGCTATAGTAGACCGGCTTGTCTGTTGCCGGGTTATCCCTCCAGACAGGCAGGCATCGGCAATGCAAAGTTTGGTTACGGCTTTGACGTCATGGAAAGCGGCTTTAATGGCGCGATACGTCAAAAGTTTGTTCTTGTCGCCCGGACGGGCATCGTACGGTACAAAGCTATCCGGCATGCCATGACCCGAAAAGTAGAGGATAACCCGGTCGTTCGTACCCGCCTGCTGAAACAGCGTTAGTGCCTGCTTAATTTTTGCCTGAGTCGCCTGTCCGTTCGTCAGTAAACGAATGTGGGACGCGGGTACGTTACCGCCCGGTTTGCTTCGCAAAAAGGCGGCAACCTGACGGGCATCCCGGTCGGCAAAGCGTAGATCGCCCGTTGCGTATGAAAGAGCCTGATAATCGGAAATGCCGATGACAACGGCATACGTTTGTCCCGTTGTCATCGGCTCCTGACAACCGAATAGCATCAGTAAGCCAGACAGTATATTAGTCAGCATAGTTTTTGACGCTACTGATTGACGGAACAGGTTCTGTTTGTGCCACATAGCTGATACCAATCAGATACCCCGAATAATTGTCTTTCGATTGCTCACTACAGGCACTCTGTAGTGATTCTGCTTTAGCCTGGTCGGGCATATTGCTCGCTAACAACGATGCCAGCGTGTAGTCATCAATTGTTTCCAGCACGCCATCGGTACACATAAAAAAGTAGTCACCCGCCCGAATGTCAGTCAGAACTGTAAGCTCCGGCAGCGACCGGGCCGACGTACCATCGTCATCGGTCGAATTCACGGCTACTGCCCGGCTCAGCCGATTTCGCCAGGGGTGCGTCAGTGCCTGCGTAGGCGTAATGATTCCGGCTTCTACCATGTCGTTTACCTGCCGGTGGTCCTGCGTCTGAAAAACAACTTTTCCCGCTCGTAATTGATACACCCGACTATCGCCAATATGTGCTACCGTAACGCCCTGCTCATGCAGTTGCAACAGTGCGAGCGTTGACCCCATTCGGTTCACAAACGGGTGTTGGCTCAGATAGGCCTGATACGCTTCGTAGGCCAAGCCAAGCGCGGTCTGCAGATGCACTAAATCGAAAATCGGGTGATCCATCGACGACGCATAACGCGTTATTGCTTCACAAAGCAACTGACTGGCAACTTCACCTTTATCGGCCCCACCCATGCCGTCGCAAATGACAAAAAATGGTGTCTGCTCAGTTGCCTTGCTAACAGCCGGGTATAGCGTATCCTGGTTGATGCTTCGTTGGCCGATGTGCGAGAAGGCCATCGGCAACCCATGATAAATTTTCATAGTTATTGCGTACGGTCGGGGTTGAAATCCAGGCCGACTTTATAGGTATCGAGCATAACGGGTGGTATAGCATACTGCGTCAGGCGAAAGCGGTCGGTTCCACCGAGGGTAATCTGATCACTGTCGCCAACGTCGATCATCTCGGTTTTTTGCAAAAGCATCGTATTGAGCCACGTACCGTTCAGACTGTACTGCGTGGTTTGGGCAGCAGCGTCGACCGCTCCATCCTGAAGTTGATAACGCAGTTGGCCGGTCCATTTGTCGAACGTAACGGTTAGCGTGCAATGTCGGCGGCTGACGAAACACCGGCCATTATGAACAAACCGAGCGACCTGAACGGTGCAGGAGTCAGCGGTGCCGATAACATTAGGCCCAAACCGAAGCGGATGTACTGTTTCAGGCTTGCCCAAGTAGGTCAACTGACCAAATCCGGGCAACCCCTGTACGATATTCTCATCGTAATGAAATGCCTTTTGCAATACGTTGACGGCTCCGCACCCAACATGCGAACAGGTGATTAGACCCCGTTCGGCATCGACGATCCGAACCATAATTCGCCGACCACATTGCTGGCAGTTGATGAGCGATGTTTTGAATCCACTCATATAGCTTATTCGTCCATGTCGCGTACATCCCCATTGTTTACATACGTATCATCCGGCTCATGTGCATTAGCCAGATAAATGTTCTCATCCTCCTCCGGCGCATCCACCACATCATCTTCGGCGGGGGTCGTTGCTGAAGAAGCGTCCGGTTCGAGGATTGAATCGACTACCTCCCGAGACATGGTATTTTCCAGCGCCTGGCTAAAATCGTCATTCGACAGTACAAAGGGTTGGTTCAACAAAACGGCCCCGGTAAGTGTGCCATCGAGCGAATCGTAGCGATATACCGTATCCAAACCATCATTACCTGTTGTGTCTACTACCCGGTACGTCTGTCCATCGGGTCCATCCATCACTAAGGTGTCGATAACGCCATCCCGGTCAAAGTCAAGTCCCATCACGCGCTGGCCATTCAGGTAACCTTCAATAACAGTCGGTTCGGCTTCGGTTCCAGTCTGCGAAGCAACTTGGTCCCGATGAGTAACGGGTTGGCCGTACGGTTTAACTGGTAATTTCTCTCCGGTGACCAGCTCCGTATATTCCTGACGCTGCGTCAGCGATAATCCACCCCATTCTTCTTTCTCGAATGTGTTGTACCAGTGGCCGTGCCAGCTAAATACCCCACCCATACCGACCTCATCACGAGCGGCTTCAAACGCCTGCTCAAACGACATGCCGTCGGTCACTTTACCCGCTACATCAATGTCTGTAGGAGGAGTCACTGTAGCGGGTGAATCTGGGTCACCCGGACCCGGAGTCCCTTCTGGAGTGCCTTTCGGATCCTTCGTAGCTATGGCCCAGGCAGCACCGCCCAGCAATAACGTAGCGGCTGAGATGCCTAATACTTTTTTCTGATTTGCATTAATGCCCGATTTGGCCGGGGAGGTGGTTGACGGGATCATGGAATGCGTGTCGGTTTGTAGGTCGGTTTGTTCGGAATGTTGTGACATGGTCAGTAGCTTAATAAGGTTTGAAAGACGTCTGTTAATAGGTCATCTCCTGAAAAGGTGAGTCAGAAAGGGAAAGTTTTTTATTTGACCCAAACGGCCTGGCAGCGTCGGCAGATTTTCTGTTGAGCCAGCAGTTCCCACTCGCGCGTTCCGAATGGGTCGCGACAGGTGGAATTAGGGCAGCGATACCGCTCACGATATTCCTTGTCGATGATTTCCAGCTTCTCCTCCGTCGATAACAGC
>JANPJE010000020.1:0-14012 GCA_031425355.1 Spirosoma sp.
TTTTTTCGAGCCGTGACCAACGGCGGGAATCTGGATGCCAGCTACCAAAGTGATACGTATAGCTGGTTTACGCGGCTGACATCCCGCTTTACCGTCCTGAAAAATACGGACGTTCAGATGCGTGGAAACTACGAAGCACCCCAGAAAACGCCCCAGGGAACCCGGCAGGCCATTGCTACGCTGGATTTTTCTGTTAGCAAAGACGTTCTCAAAAACAACGGAACATTAGTGCTCAATGTGCTCGACGTATTTAATTCGCGTCGGTATCGCTCGATTACCGAGGGAGCAAATTTTTATACCGAAAGCAATTCGCAGGGACGATTACGGCAAATAAATCTGACGTTCAATTATCGGTTGCATCAGGCAAAAAAGAAAGCGAAAGAGCCGGTTGACGGCGAATTTTAATGCCCACAATTTCCTTAGCAAGCAACGAATGACCCACGTTGTAGTCTTTGTTGAAGTTACTTTCCAATCTCTGTCAGCATGAAAAACTACTTGATGAATGGGTTTCTCTGGATAATTTCCATTACGGCTTCTCTGGCTCAGGCTGATCCGGGATATCGTATCAAAGGGAAAATTGAGAATTTAGATGATAACGTTAAGATCTACCTACATCGTGGTATGAAACGCATCGACTCGGCATCGGTCGAAAATGGTGAATTCGTCCTAAAAGGCCGCATGAATGAACCTGCCTTCACATACGTATTCGTAGGGAAGGGTAAAGAAGCCAAAAAAATAGCCGATGTTCTCTTAGACAATCGAGACATTTCCATTACAGGTGCCAAACCAGACTACGATTACGTGACCGTCAGTGGCTCAGATATTGATCAGCAATGGAGAGATTGGTATGACCAGGATAAACATATTAGCAGCCAGCAGTCTCGCTTAAATAAAGAACGTCAAACACTCATTAATAAGCAGGATACGGCCAACGCCAATGCATTGTCGCAACAGATTGATAAGTTGATGAACGACCGGATTACGCTGCTGAAGTCGTGCGTAAAACGGTGGCATGATTCCCCTTCAGGTGCGGTGCTACCAACGCTGTGTACACTTCAAACGCGACTTAGCCGCGCTGACTACTTAGAAATGTACGGGATGTTGACGCCAAAAATGCAATCCACGGCAATGGGGAGGGAAATTGTCGAGCAGGCGAACAAAGCCAAATTGATAAAATAAGCAGAACGGGGAGCCATAGGGAATGTGATGAATGATAGTGTCAGCGGAGGCCCGCGTAAAGTTGGCTACGGTAAAATCCAGCAGTTTTCTCTTTTAATAAAAGAATTACCGAGCAGCCAATTCTTCACACTTAAACAAGCCTTACCAACACTCGCATGAAAACCCTTACCCTCGTCGCTTTTTGTAGTATGATAATCACGAGCAGTTTAGCGCAAACGAAAGACCATGCTGCCGTTGCTCAGTCGGTTGAACAATTGCGGCTGCTCATGGTCGACCCTGACAAAACTAAACTGGAGTCACTGGCAACTGATGAGTTGAGTTATGGGCATTCCTCCGGAAAAATGGAAGATAAAAAAGCGTTTGTCGAAGCTCTGACGAGTGGCGCATCCGATTTTAAAACCATCGAACTGACCGACCAAACGATTACGCTTGTGGACAATACGGCTATGGTTCGACATAAACTCTCGGGCGAAACCCTCAACGATGGCAAACCGGGTCAGGTCAAATTGGCAATTTTATTAGTATGGGTGAAGCAGAAAAACAACTGGAAACTGCTGGCCCGGCAAGCCGTAAAAATCTGATTTGAAGGAGTCAGTAAGTTGGTAAGTGGCTGACGCGAGCGTATTGCTGATGCGTCAGCCACTTACCAACTTACTGACTAAAATAAACAAGCCCCCCGGAAACCGGACGGGCTTGTTTTGTCGTAACCTATGATAATTAGATAGTAAAGTTGGTTCAGTAGACCCTACGAACTTTCCTGTACTTACCCATTGAAAAAAAAGCACTACGTCTGTACGTACCGATTTACTTTTTTTGCGTGAGCTGAAGGGAGCTGTCGTTAATTTCAAACGTCTTGCTTTTTAGCAGATTAATCACTTCCGCACCCGCCAGCAGTGCCGGTCCGTAGCCGTGAGCCGCATATACGTTGATGGGCCGATAGTAATAAAACGCCGGGTCGAAACCCATGCCGGTGCCAACGCAAACCCCTTCCACCTGCCCCGTTTGGTTGACTTTCGTTGCTACGGCGTTCCAGCCCAGCAAGGTTGCCGGGGCGTAGGCCAGCGGGTCGAGCCAGCCCCGGTTGATGGCCCGTGCGAAGGCATAAACGTAAATGGCCGTAGCCGATGTCTCCAGATACGAATCGTTTCGGTCGAGCAATTGGTGCCATAATCCAGACCCTGATTGCTGTGCGGCTAACCCTTTTGCGTGTGCATTCAGCAAATCCAGAATGGCCGGTCTGCCGGGGTGATCGGCGGGGAGAACGTCCAGCAATTCAACGGCCGTCAGAATGCCCCAGCCGTTGGCCCGCGCCCAGTGGAACTCCGGGTGTACGGTCATCCCTTCGACCCAGCCGTGCATGTACAGGCCCTTTTGCCGGTTGAACATCCGTTTGGCGAACTGCGTAACCTGCTTTACGGCCTCGTCGTAATAGATACGGTCGCCGGTGAGTTTGCCCATCTGCGCCAGTGCCGGAACGCTCATAAACAGATCATCGAGCCAGAGCGTATTGGGTTGCGGACGGTTGCGGGCCAGCGTCCCGTCGGACAGCCGAAACTCTTTCGTTTGAATATACTTGATATAGTTATCAATCATGGGCCGCAGATTGGCCTTAATACCACCCGCCCGACTGGCCTTAATCATGGCCGCACACATAGCTCCGGCATCATCGAGCGCGTGCGGGGCCATCACCGACCGCATGGGGGTATTAGCTGTTGGATTTGCCATGACCTGATCCCGAAAATATGGAACCTGATCGGCAATAAACTGGAGTCGTTTGTTGGTATAATCGGCATAACGGGCATCGCCGGTGGCTTCACTGGCGAGCAGCATCCCGCCATACGTAACACCCCATTCGTAGCTAATCAGCCGGAAATCGCCGGGTTTAAAAATAGCGTTTGGGTTGAACGTACTGCCGGGCATCAGGTCTTTTTGGGTCTCTTTATCAATTAGTTGCGTGGGCGTGTTGGCATCCAGATACGAATGAATCCGACGTAATACGTCCGTCACGGCCTCAATTTTTGGCTGACCGTACGGCACCGGATAATCGGGTTGCAGGAGGTGGAGTGGGGTGGTAGAGTCGTTGGCTTTTGGCGCACCCGGCGTCTGGGCGTACACCGTATTGACCGCAAGCACAGCCACGAGAACTAAGCTGGCTGAGCGGTTTTTGGACAGGAAAACAAACATGACAGGTTTTGATTGATAAAGGGTTTGGCAATAACGCGATGTTGGCAATGAAACGGCATTGTGTTAAGAGGCCAAAGTTGTCTAAACTCTTCTGGTTTACTGTCATACACTTTCCTGCAAAAGCTGTTTGGTCTTGCAACAATCATTTCTACAAGATCAAGCTACTTTAGATCCCGATACCTTTGGCAATCATCACAAAGTTTGTATTTTTATCATGGTAGTTTATCATGTCGATTCTGTGTGCAGACAATAATCACTGACGGTCCACTACGGGCTAAACCCAACGACAAATGGTTTCGGATCATCGGCGTACCGGTGGCAGTTTTGCCGTTTGTGTACTTTTATGTACATGAGTACGGGTTTGCCTGGTCATTAGTGTGGTTGACGTTTGGCTGGGGACTGCTAACGACCGGCGTAGCCTGGGAGTTACTACGGTGGTGGGTATTTCAGGCACGAGCCAACTATTTCCAGATTGATAATACCGGTCGGCGTGTTCTGCTCACGTTTGTTGGCTACGCGGTGCTGCTAACCCTGATGCAGCCCGTCGAAACCTGGGGTCTCAGCCAAATTGACGTAACAGGCTTGATTCATCCCCCAACGCTTCGCGTGTACCTGACGCATATCGTCATGGCCATTACGTTTGCTTTTATTGTCGGCGGAGTCTACGAGGTGATTTACTACCTCAAACTGTATAGCTTGGCCCTGACAGATACCGAAGATCTCAAAAAAGCGAAAATGCAAACGGAGTTAGATGCTCTCCGCCAGCAGGTCAATCCCCACTTTCTGTTTAATAGCCTAAATTCACTAACTGCCCTGATCGGCGAAGATCCGCAGAAGGCCGAAACATTCAGCGAAGAGTTGAGTTCGGTATACCGGTACTTACTCCGCTGTAACGAAGCACCGCTGGTGCCGCTAACGGCAGAGCTGGACTTTCTGAACTCGTACTATCACCTGCTAAAAACGCGCCACGGTGATTCACTTGTTTTAATGACCCACGTTCCACCGGGTACCGAAGGCTGGAAAATCCCACCTCTGACGCTGCAACTACTGATTGAGAATGCCGTTAAGCACAACGTAGCACTGCCTGAACAGCCACTAACCATCCATTTATACACTGACCCTGCCAACCAGCTAATTGTCAGCAACAATATACAGCGCAAGGCCACGCGGGCATTGAGCAATGGCGTGGGACTGAGTAACATCATTGCCAAATACCAGATGCTGGGCCGCCCTGCCCCCGTCATCGAGGACGATGGGAAGGAGTTCCGCGTCACTCTGCGATTAGTGTAATTGCTAATTCAACATTAACAAAGGCTGTCCGTACTTTTGATCATACCCGCCATCGGTCGGCAACTAATGCGTTCGCTAATGGCGGGTGAATTAAATTGGGCACTGGCAGCCTGTAAAATAATCTCATAGCTCACCTTATTTCATAACCCTACGATTGGTTATGCTGTAAGAAAAAGAAAAGAAGGCTGACGGTTTCAGAATTCGCTGGGTTACATTTTCAATGTTAAAATCGGTGTCATCATAAGCTTTATCAACGTCAAATTCTCCTTTCTTTAATCGACTCACTTTTGAATAGCTTATCCCTGCCGAGAAAATTATTTTTTGCGCACGGCCTACAATAACTGAAAGCCCTCCCAGAAATCCCAGATTCACATCAGTAAGTTCTTTAAAGTCAGCGTTTATACCGAACATACCTCCCCAGCCAACACTATTACAGGTTCGCCGATAAAAATGGATCATGGGTGCAAGTCCAGGTGTAAGTGCGGCACTATTACCTCGCTGGAGTTTTTTGTCATTATCCAGAAAATATTGCTCATCCGAAATGGATTTTAAGACAACCCCCACACTATAATCTATTTTCATCCCGCCTTCCACTTTAAGTATTTTCTTGAAAGGATTTATCTTACTGAGGTCATCTTTTTGCTCTCCCACCTGAATTTGAAATTCTACCTCGTCGGCATTATCCTCTACATGAATGGGAAGTGACGTAACATTATAATTAGCAGGATTGATCGCTTTGTCAAACAAATTGTTTATGCTTGCCAACGTTTCCCGATATTGATCTTCAAGGACGTTGTAATCTTTTTCGACCTGCTCCTCAGCACTTTCTATTTTAGCTTCGTTTATTTTATCGCCTGCATCGCGTGCGGCTTCGGAGGCTTTTTCGTATTGGTCATATACTTTGTGGTAAGCAATTTCAAAGTTTTCAAAGTCAGTTTTTAATGCGCCAATGGCAGCCGCATTTATTCCTTTGGTGTATAAAACCCGCGCCATTAGTACCTCGTTATAATGCGTTTCATCAGCCATCGTTTCGGCTAATTTTTTTTGAAAATCCAGCGCGTCTTTTATTTTTCCAGCCTTTTCGTAGTAGTCGTTGCAGGAGTCAACTAAAGCTCGAACTGCATTTGCCTCGGCGCGTAGAGATGCTGAAGCTGCCGGTGCGGTTGCTTTATTGGATGCTTCCCTCTCTACGGCTTTCATTTTATCTACCTGTTCTTCCGTATTATTTAATTTATTCTCCGCATCAGCTTTAATTCTGAATAAGGTGGCAAGTTCAGCGGGTATATCGGCACTTACGTTGAACAACTTACCGCTGATCGACGCCTTGTTGGCAAACGTATTGAAGTTGGTAAGCTGGTAGCTGACAGACGCATCTTTACCGACACAGTGGTCGACAGCAGGTGCATAAGTTCTCGTAGCGTAATCGAATTTGATTAGTTGCGCCTGGAGTTCATAAACTGAACAGACCAAAAGCAAGGTAAGTAATGTTTTCATTTCTTTTATGAGGGCAAAATGGTGTCGATATTTTTCAAAAAACTCATGCTCGGTGCGAAGAAGTATTCTCCGCCTTTCATCGTGACAAATTGTTCAAAATCACTCGGCTCTTTTTGTAGTTCACCTCTACCATATTCCATTGGGAACGTATAAGATCGATGGCGGTTTTGATCTTTGTCTTGGCCTATTATTGGGTCAATCCCCGTATTTTTTCCCGATGGAAAATTTTCGTCATTGGCCCATTTCTGTTGAATAAATTCAAATTGGGTTTTAATACTGGCCTGATAACTCATAAATAAAAGGCCAACACCCCCTTCGGGCATTTGATGCGGTGAAGGATCAATGCCAAGAGATGTATCTATTGCCCGATGACCAAACGGAATACCCCGCCGGGCCATGATGTGACTTTTGTGATCACCACCAGGATTGACATCCTCTCTTGGGTTGGTCTTACGGATATGAGCAAAATGTGGACAGCGACCGCCTGACGGATCATTCTGGTAATTGAAATTATTAAAGTTTCCACTACCAATTAGTCCGTCAATATCACTCACTACAATGGGCGTACCATCTTCGGAGCGTCCTACCAAATAGGCACCAATAAGTTCCTGCTTTTGTTCGTCATCTCCGAACAAATCTTCACCAATCTCATGCTCGGCTATTTTGAATCCTTTTACGTCCTGTTCCAGTTTCCTGAACACAAAATAACTTCCAAATGACTCGGGTGCATAAGGGTCTGGTATGAGAACTAATTTTGTATCAGCCCTTGGATCAAATAGTAGTTCATTTCCAACTGATGTTTTTTTATCATCTAATTTGATATTGTGGAACTTCATGTAGTCATCCACTTCATCTTTCAAAAATAAAGGCTGGCTTACCCCGTCGACATAGCCAAAATGTTCGATACCATCCCTGTTAACATTCCGAATAACATGGCCGTATTCGACTGAACATATTTTGCAGAATTTATCCAAGGCATGCAACAATTCTGCGGCCGTTTCGCCCATCCGACTTAGTTTGTCATCGGCGAGCAGAATCATGGCATGAATTTCTCCACCAAAGCCCTTCTCCCATTGGCTTGTAGGCGGGTCATTGTTTATAGCAAGCCTTTCTTTCATTCCTACTCTAAATCCTGGGTCTTTTAATTTTTCATATACGTCCTTAAATCCCAAATATTCGTAGCCTTCTTTGGTGAGGAAAACAGAAGCAAACAGGCCACCGGGGGTTCCATTACGTTTGAATAATTCTCGCTCTTTTAGTTGATGTTGAAAACAGGTCACGTATTTATCCGTGAATTCTTTTAGCCATTTCCGAGCAACCGAATTTTCATGTTCTTCTTTAAAACTGACGAACATATGGGTTGTATGATCCCTACCGTGGCCCTTGAGAATGTTGCCTTGCAGGTTGTAAAGGAATGGAAGATTTGAAACATCCATTGGATCGAGTGAGGTCATGAGCGCGGAAAAATTAAAGTGAATTATATAGTGAGGAGCTTATTCTTAACGGGATTCACAACGTCACTTCGCCTGTTCGTATGGCCCAGAGTGCCAGCCCAACCCGACTTTTCAGATTGAACCGTATGAACAGATTTTCCCGGTAGCCATCCACTGTGCGCGGACTAACGCACATGCGGTCGGCGATCTGGACGTAGGTTAATTCGGAACAGGCCAACTGAATAAAGTGGCGTTCGCGATGATTTAATGAAATGGTGTTCTGAGGAGGGGAAGCAGCACCTGAGTTCATGGCATGGAGCGGTTAAACAGTACGTATACTATGTTGGTGTGGATAGAATCGGAAAGCTGAATCAGCTTGCCACGTCGTGTTTGGATACCTCAAAGGTCGATATCCAGACTTTGGTCGCAAATCCCTGATTATGATGACTTTGTATCCTGTGATTTAAGGATATTTAGTCGTTGGGAAATAAAGACAGACTACGTAAGTTTGTCTAAAACCTTCCTCACCATGAAAAAACTGCTGATCTTTTTGTGCTTGTCAGCGCAATCAGGGTTTTCCCAATCGAATCAGATCGACAGCCTGAAACAGGAGTTAATACATCTGGATAAACAACCGGATGGATATACTAAAGACACGCTCCGCTTCAACGCATTGAAAGTCATCATGAGAGCCTATGCGGACGTGAACATCGATTCGTCGGCGCACTATAATGCCCTGATGATTAAATTATGTGTCGATTCCAAACTACAGAAAGAACTCATTTATGCCTATCAGTTTGCCGGTTATCTATATCAGGTGCGGGGCGATTACCGGCAGAGTATATGGTATCACTACAAGGCCCTGCCGCTGGCAGAAAAATTAAGACAGTACAGCCGAATAGCGAGGTCGTATAGCGGGCTGGCCCACGCGTATAGCAGCCTTAAAGAATACGTAAAAGCGGGAAAACTTGGTCGGCAGGGGCTGGCCGTTCTTCGAAAGTATCCTGACGCAACCATCCAACTGTCCATTCTAAATGTTTTCGGTGAAATACACCGGGAACAGGGAGAATTAGCGGATGCCCTGAAAGTCAGTCAGGATATGTATAAACTGGCCCGGCGTGAACACATCCAATGGTATGAAGCGCAGGGTTTACACACCATCGGATGGGCTTACATGAAGATGGGTGATACGGCCAAACCCCTGGATTATTACAAAAGAGCATTGGCCCTAGCCCGTAAGATTGGTAGTGCCGATTTGGAAGAAAGTATTCTGCTACATATTGCCGAAGCATACGTTCAACAAAAAGAATGGCCAACAGCATTGGCCTATTGTAACGGGGCTAAACAAATGGCCATCCGTCTGAAAAATAGCAGTATCGTTGCGGAAGCCGACGAAAATCTTTATAAAATTTTTAAGAACACAGGCCAGACCGCCAAAGCACTGAAAGCTTACGAAAGTTTTATCCTGCTGAAAGACAGCCTGTCGAGACAAACGAATGAGCAACGTACCGAAATGTTACAAGCTCAGTATGATAATGTGCAGAAAACGAATGCATTACAACAATTGACACAACAGATGAACCTGCTGGATCAGAAAAACAGGAACCTGCAATTGGCGCGGACACGCAACGAATTATTTCTGGTGATCGTAGCCATATTGCTCATAGCCACTCTACTCTTATGGAATAACAGGCAACTGCAAGCCAAAAACCGGGAACTGATCCAGAAAAATGAAGAAATAAAGGGAGCACTTTTTAAAGGGCAAACCATTGAACGCAAGCGCGTGGCAATTGAACTGCATGACAACCTGAGCAGTCTGCTCAGCGCAGTGAATATGAGTATCCAGGCCATCAATCCGCAAAATCTGTCGGAATCTGAGCAATCCGTGTATCGAAACGTAAAGCAGCTCATTCAGAATGCCTATTCCGAAGTACGTAACATTTCGCATAACATCCTCCCCGCCGAACTCGAACGGGAAGGGCTGGCCATAACGCTGACAACACTGGTCAATCGACTGAACCAGAATTCACCGCTTCAGTTTTCGCTCACGCTGACAGGCTTGCAGGAGCGGCTACCCGTAGAAATCGAGTTTAACGTGTACAGCATTATACTGGAACTAATTAATAATGCCATCAAACACGCGAAGGCCAACACCATCGGTATCAGCCTATTCCGTACGGATTTGGGTATCAATCTATCCGTGACGGACGATGGCGTGGGACTGGGACAAAACCATGACAAACGGGGGGTCGGTCTGCAAAATATACAGACCCGATTAGACTCCTTGGGTGGTACGTTCAACACGTTGCTACCCACCGAAAAAGGCACTCGAATACTTATAAAAATTCCCATTGAAACGATCCGTATCAATGGGAATGTGCGTATCGTGTGAAGATAGTAACCACATTATTATACAAGTGGCGAATTTATAAGGGCACTTTATTTTTTCGGTGGATCAGTTGGATTCATTCTCGGTTCAGTAGCCGGGTTCGTTGGGATAATATGAGCTTCAAGACGAAAGTTATTGGGTTCGCTCTGATATAAAGCAAATATCTCCGGAGTAAATTCCGCAATTATTTCTCCGGGTGTAATCGTTACTTTCTCCCGAGCAAAAACTATGGGTTCCTGATTAGGGTTAATTGATTTATCAAGAATGGTAATTTCAACCTTTCCCTGATCCGACCCAATGAGGGCAGGTCCTTTTAAGAGAACGTAAATATCATCTTCAGTCATAGGTTCTGATTGGGGTGTTTGATTTGAATCTGCCATTTTGAGGAGAGGTTAGAGGTGAATGAATAGGGTTAAATTATCTGAAATTTGATCGCGTATTTCACTAAGCCAATGGTGGTCTGAACGCCTAATTTCTGCATCAGATGTTTGCGGTGCGTTTCAACGGTGGTCGGGCTGATGAATAACTTCTCGGCAATCTGCGTCCCCGAGAATTCCAGAGCAATCAGCTTTAGTACCTCAAGTTCCCGTTGCGTAATAGTTATTTTCTGTGGTTTGCCAGAATCGGGTATTAGCTCAATGCCCGCTTCATGCGCCAATTGCATCAGCACCTGTTCGCTATAAAACTTGGTCCCTTTGGTAATCATGCTCAGAGCGGTCTCCAGTTCAATACGTTCGGCACTCTTCAATACGTATCCATCAGCCCCGGCGCGAATGGCCTCTTTGATTGCTTCGGGTTGGTCAGATACGGTCAGCAGACAAATTTTTACATGCGGAAAATGCTGGCGGAGTTGAATGGTCAGTTCAATTCCGCCCATTACCGGCATTTGCAGGTCAGAAACCACTACGTCAATGTTCGGGTCGATTTCAAGCGCGGTCAACACCTGTCGGCCATTTGTGTGTTTAGATACCACCTCAACACCGTCGATGCTGGCTAATAACATGGCAATGCTGTCCAGCAAAATCCGATGATCTTCGGCTACGAGAATACGCATAATGGAAACTGTCAACGACTATCTGACTGTAATCTGACGAATAAATAGTCAAAAGTCAATCTACTGTAAATCAATGAAGTGTTATTGAAAATAAACAAAACCGGTCAAACGAAACCGAAAAGCCGGGTCGATCCCAAAAGGCCTGATGCGTTTCGTTTGACCGGTTTTGTTGAGCAGGCTCAACTGTTTATGGTGTGGATGTGAAACGACAGTAAAGGTGCGGACTTTCATGCCGTCCCAACATCCCGGATTCCGATGATTTTGTATCCTGCAATTTGAGGATATTGCAGAAGGCTCCTGAGCTAAGGCAACCTGTCGGGAAACCACACCGTGTGCTGACAAGAACACTGCCAGCCCGGCTGGTGTCTGGATTGACAACGGGCATCAAAACTTTCGGGACACGTACCGGGTTATTTTCTCCGACGACCTACTTCGTCAACGTACCAAATTACACGTTTAAGTTATGGCAGATCACATCAAAACCGCACTCATCACGGGCGGCTCAAAAGGCATTGGTTACGGCGTTGCCGAGGTACTTATCAAGCAGGGCATTAAAGTGGTCATTACCAGCCGGTCATCGGTGGCGGCAGAACTGGCGGCTGTTAAACTTAATGAAATCAAGCCGGGTTATGCGCTCGGCCTTGCCGCCGATGTGCGCGATCTGGCATCGCAGGAGCGGGTCGTGGCCACAATTTTAGCCCAATGGCACCGACTCGACTACGTCATTGCCAATGCGGGTGTGGGGCATTTTGCGCCTATTCAGGAGTTGACGCCTGAGCAGTGGAACGAAACCATCGACATTAACCTGACGGGTGTTTTCTACACGGCCAAAGCTACGTTAACCGCTCTTAAAGAAACGGAGGGGTATTTTATTACGGTTGCGAGTCTGGCAGGTACGAATTTCTTCGAGAAGGGCGCGGCCTATAATGCCAGCAAGTTCGGCTTGGTGGGTTTCTCGCAGGCGATCATGCTCGATTTGCGCAGCGAAGGTATCAAGGTATCAACTATCATGCCCGGCTCGGTAGCCACCGAGTTTGGCAACAACCAGACGAGCGAAAAAGACGCCTGGAAAATTCAGCCGGAAGACATCGGAAACATCGTGTATGACCTGCTGAAAATGAATCCGCGAACTCTGCCCAGCAAAATAGAAGTACGTCCAACCCGACCCGGCGGGAAATAAGTAGCGGGGTCAGGCATGGTCAGAAGTTGTCAAGGATGGTCAGGATTGGCGGGTACTTGCCTGACCAATTTTGACCATTGCCTAACCATCCCTGACTATGGTAGAAGCCACTGCAATGCTTCTTCGTTTCCCTGCTGGATGGCCAGATCACGGGCCGTCAAACCCCGACTATCCTGAATAGACGTATCGGCACCGGCTTCGAGCAGAAGTTTGATTAACGGATTGCGACCAAACAGGATGGCAAACATCAAGGCCGTTCCGCCGTTTCCATTTTGCCGGTTCAAATCAGCGCCATGTTTAATCAGGAGTCGGGCAATATCGGGGTGGCCTTTGAAACAGACACCCATCAGTGCTGTGTTGCCGCTCACGTCCTGCGCGTTCACATCGGCGTTGGCAGTCAGCAGCATGTCGGTTGCTTCCAGATGCCCGCCATAAGCCGCCAGAATTAGTGGTGTGAATCCATTATCGTTCTGAATAGTCAAATTTATGCCGCTGTCAATCAGTTGTTTAAGGTGAGCGATATCACCTTTTCGGGCAGCGTCGAACAGTAAATCTTCGGGGCGATCTGAGTAGAAAGACATAAAAATGAGAGTTGAGTGTAGGTAAGTGATAAGTAGTAAGCTACTGACTTGATAACTTACTACTTAATCGAATTGTGAAGGTAGCTTTTCTGACTCATTTCGGCGTTTAATCCGGTATGTTAGGCCCAACACAATGTTATTTTTGCTGGCTGCCGACTGTGGCGTGAACACGCCCTGGTCGAAAGCCGCCACGTTGTAATTGGTCTGGTTCACCCAGCCAAGCTGAAGCACCAAATGCTGATTCAGTTGATACCCCATACCCGCAAACAGTCGGTTTCGCTCGAAGGCAGGCCCGATGGGATTGAGAAAAATTTCGTCGTACACCGATAGAAAAACGGTTTTATTCGTGAATGTGCGGTTATTGATAGGCACAAGCATATTGAGTCGATAGCGAATCCGGCTGCGGAACGTATCGGCTCCATCGCGGAAGTTAATCCAGCGTTGCTCCACCCGATAGCGGTGTTCAAATCGGATGCGGGCCAGAAATTGGTTGATAACGAGTTGCTCCCAAAGTCGTTTCTCCGTGTTGAGCGGCCCGGCAGACAAGTCCCGATAGTCATACGTAGCATAACGGCCACCGGCCAGGCTGAGCGTGAAATTGCGGTCGAGGTCGTAACTGATTCCCCCTTTTAGTTCGCTGTAAAAAAACTGGCTGAATGTACCTTCACTTCGGGTCTGGACTTCGGCAAAGCCACCCCATTTTTTGTCGCCCCCCGGCAACTGAACCGTACCAATAAGCCAGCTTCCCCACGATCTTGAGTTTGCGACCGCTGTTTGCGCAAGGGTTTGGCCAGACAGGCAAAGGGTTGCCCAGAGTGTAAGGTTATAAACAGATCGAATACAAATCACAGCGATGAAATTGCCTAATATGCCCCAAAAATAAGCAGCCCGCTGCGGTTTTCGACGATTCGGTCTCTATCATTTCGGGTTATCAGCCTTAGACTAAATAGTTTAGTAAAAACTTCGTAGACAGGTACTAAGACTGAAATTTAATGACCAGTTTTGTTAATCACTGACCACCCGGCCCAACCCTGCATGAAATTCATTTTTCCTCAAACTTTATACACATGAAACCTCTATTTAACCAGCGAACAGTATTAATTCTGGCCTTTGCCGTGAGTATTGGCGTAGGTCTGGCCGGCCCTGTCCCGAAACGATTTGCTGCCCGCAAATACACCATCGAGCAATTCATGAAAACCATTCGCTTCGGCGGGTCCGATATTTCGCC
>JANPJE010000021.1:0-2384 GCA_031425355.1 Spirosoma sp.
ACACTGCCAAATCGCGCAAATGCCTGACGCTCCAGTTCTTCCTGATGGTCGGGGTGGGCGATGTTGATGAGGGCGCGGGCACGCTGACGCAGGTTCTGTCCGTAGAGATCGGCAATGCCAAATTCCGTCACGATGTAATGCACGTGAGCGCGGGTGGTCGTTACGCCCGCCCCTTCTTTCAAAAACGGCACAATTTTGCTCAGTCCTTTGCTGGTGGTCGAGGGTAGGGCGATGATGGGTTTGCCGCCCTCCGAGAGGGACGCGCCACGCACAAAATCCATCTGCCCGCCAACGCCCGAATACTGATACGTACCGATGGTGTCGGCGCAGACTTGCCCGGTCAGGTCGATCTCGATGGCTGAATTGATGGCCGTTACTTTCGGGTTTCGCCGGATAATCGACGTATCATTCGTGTAGCTGGCCTGTTTCATGGCAACACCGGGGTTATCGTCGATGAAGTCATATACCCGCTGGCTACCCATCACAAACGCCGATACGATGCGGTAGGGCAACACCGTTTTGTGCTCACCCGTAATGACACCCCGTTCCACCAGATCAATGACACCGTCCGAGAACATTTCGGTATGAATACCCAGCCCTTTGTGGTGAATCAACTCGGCCAGCGTAGCGTTCGGAATGCCGCCGATGCCCAGTTGCAGCGTGGCCCCATCCTCAACCAGACTCGCTACGTACTGCCCGATTTTACGGTCCTCCGCGCTGATTTCGCCCGGTAGTACTTCGTACATCGGTTCATCGACTTCGATGGCCGCGTGCAGCATACTGGCCGGAATCAGGCCGTCGCCGTGGGTGCGGGGTACGCGCGGGTTCACCTGGGCAATCACGTATTTGGCCGACCGGATAGCCGCCAGCGACACATCGACGGATGGCCCCAGCGAGCAATACCCGTGTGCATCCGGGGGCGACACCTGAATGAGCGCAACATCAATCGGCAGAATTTTGCGGCTGAATAACAGCGGCACCTCGCTCAGAAAAACCGGTACGTAGTCGCCGATGCCCTGATTGAGCTGCTTCCGCATATTGGCCCCGATAAAGAACGAATTGGGCCGGAACGACTCCTGGTATTTCTTTTCCAAATAGGGCAGGGGGCCTTCGGTATGAATATGGCAGACTTCCACATTTTTCAGCTCATCGGCCCGCGCCATCATCGCGTTGATGAGCACATGGGGCGTTTGCGCAACGCTGTGAATGAATACGCGGTTACCCGACTGGATGGCGGAAACGGCCTGTTCTGGTGTGGTAATTGGTAGGATCATAAGAAATTTGTACCGAAACGTACTTCGGCTCTTTTTAGTACAACCACAGTATGTAGCTAAGTGTTGCCGACATCGGTTGCTGTTTGACTACACCAGATTATGCCTGACTTTTTCACTCGTCAGCATCTGCTGGAACCACCGCCCCGACGCTTTTACGATACGTTGCTGTGTCCGGAAATCGACGTACACTAATCCGAAACGGGGGCGGTAGCCCTCGGCCCATTCAAAATTATCCAGGAACGTCCAGGCAAAATAACCCTCGACCGGTAGGCCTTCCTGTTTGGCCCGCAGCACGTTTTCCAGGTAATTCTGGTGGTACTCCGTTCTGGCTGTATCGTTTACGCTGCCGTGTTCAACGGTGTCGTAAAAGGCCGCACCGCTTTCGGTAATGTAGATTTTTTTGACGCCCTCGTACTGACTGAACTGGCTGATAATCCGGTACATACTTTCGGGATAAACTTCCCAGCCCATTTCGGTGATGGTTGGCACACTGCGCCGGAGGGGCGATACGTCCTTGGCCCAGATATAGGGCATAAAATACGATTGTTCGACAACGGCCCGGAAATAGTGCTGTAAACCGATAAAGTCGAAATCAAAAGCCAGCCGTTCCATGTCACCGGGTTTCGCTACTTTTTTAGCAATACCGGCCAGAAAGGGAAGTTCTTTGGTTGGGTAGCCCGTACCCAGTGCCGGTTCGATAAACAGCCGGTTCAGCAGGGCGTCCACGCGGGCGGCAGCGGTCTGGTCGCGGGGGGTGAACGGGTCGATGGGTGAGCACGAGAACGTAGTGCCTACCTGTGCATCGGGTATATTCTGCCGAACAATCCGCCCGCCCTCGGCCTGCGCCATCGCGGTGTGGTGAATGGCGGGCAGCAAATTTCCGAAACTCCGCCGACCGGGCGCGTGCTGACCCGTAAAATAGCCCAGCGTCGATGACGCCAGCGGCTCGTTCAGAATAAGCCAGTGCTTCACTTTGTGGCCAAACGCCTTTGTGCAAACATCTGTATATTCGGCAAACCAACTGACAATGTGACGATTGGGCCAGCCGCCTTTGTTTTCTAAAGCCTGCGGTAAGTCCCAGTGGTAAAGGGTAATCCAGGGGGTAATGCC
>JANPJE010000022.1:0-2892 GCA_031425355.1 Spirosoma sp.
ATGATTGTTTATAAAAAGAAAGACTGGCTGCCGGCAATCTGGCATTTTCATACCGGCCCAACGGCCAAATCGCTGCTTCGTCGGTTAGTAACCGTCGGCATTTACGTGACCGTCGTCACCGTGGCCGAATTGAATTACATGGATTTGCGGCTGAAAGACACGCCGGGTTCGTTTCTGGGAGCGATGGGTATTTTGTTGAGCCTACTGCTCATCTTTCGGACGAACACCGCCTATGACCGCTTTTATGAAGGGCGGCAGTCCTGGGGCACATTAGTGAATAACTGCCGGAATCTGGCGATTTTCTTTAATGCCGTTTTGCCGGAAGGCGATACAGACAGCCGCCAGTTTTTCGCTAAAGCCATCTCTAATTTTCCGTTCGCCCTCAAAAATCACCTGCGCGATAAGCCCGGCATGGATGAACTGGATTTGGTTGAAGAGGGCGAACGCCGTAACCTGAGTAATTTCGATCATAAACCGGCTGGCGTATCCAATCAACTGTGGGTGAAAACCGAAATATTGTACCGTGAGGGCCACATTTCCGAATCGCAGCACATCAACCTGAACCAGTATTTAACATCGCTGATGGATGTTTGTGGCGTGTGTGAGCGGATCAAAAGCACACCCATCCCGTTTTCTTATTCGCTGTTTATCCGGCTGTTTATCATGCTTTATGTAGCCATTCTGCCCTTCACCGTCATTGCAGCGTTTGGCTATTTCACCATTCCGGCTGTTGTGCTGGCATCCTACGTACTGGTGGGGCTGGAAATGATTGGCGAGGAAATTGAAGAACCGTTTGGCGTTGATCGTAACGATTTGCCGTTGACCCAGTTAAGTCAATTAATTAAGGTAAATGCCCACGATATTTTGCAGATAAATCTGCCCCACGTCGAAAAGCAGGCGGCTTTACTTGGCTTCACGATTGTCACGTAACGACTTAATCGACATCTTCCACAAGGCCGCCGTGCAGGTGATAAATGGCCTTGTTCTGAAACTCGGGCTGGCGTAGCAAATCTTTTGCCGCTACCCGGCTCCGAACGCCATTCGTGCAGATAACAATCAGCGAATCATAGGGAAGAAGTTCGGCTTTTCGAGCGCGGATGTCGGGTAAGGGGACATTCAATCCGCCGAGATTAAACTCGTCAAACTCCCACGCATCGCGCACATCAACAACGACCGTATTGGGTTGATTACGACGGGTCTCGAGTTCGGGAAGAATAATATCCGTGTAAGTGTGCGCTGGCATACGTAGTCACAACAATCAAATTTTCGCTCCTGTTCAATCAACCAACTGGGTGTAGAACAAGTTTTTTTAGACAGGATTACAGAGGATGAAGATAATGTCAATAATAATCCTGTTTAATCCTGTAATCCTGTCTAAAAAATACTTACATGCAGTAGTCTGTCAATCTGTCAGCTACGCACTTGCTGGAACAGGATTTGAAGCGGGGCAATCAGATAATAGTCCATCCAACAATACATTATGGAAACCGTACAAAACGAAAAAGGGAAGATTTCGATTCATACCGAGAATATCTTCCCGATTATCAAGAAATTCCTCTATTCCGACCATGAGATTTTCCTGCGTGAATTAGTGTCGAACGCCGTCGATGCCACTCAAAAACTGCGTCAGTTGGCCTCGTTCGGTGAATTTGGCGGTGAGTTAGGTGATCTGAAAGTGACCATTTCGCTCGATGAAGAAGCCAAAACCATCACTATCAGCGATAATGGTATTGGCATGACCGCCGATGAAATCAAGAAGTACATTAACCAGATTGCGTTTTCCGGCGCGACCGACTTTCTGGAAAAATACAAGGACAAAACGGACGACAAAGGCCAGATTATCGGTCACTTTGGCTTAGGCTTCTACTCGGCATTCATGGTGGCGGAGAAAGTCGAAATCATTACGAAATCGTATCGCGAAAACGCCGAACCCGTTCGCTGGGTGTGCGACGGCTCAACCGAGTTTGAGATTACAACTGCCGAACGTAGTGAACGCGGATCGGATATCGTTCTGCATATCGCACCCGATTCCGACGAGTTTCTGGACAAAGGTCGCCTACAGAGCATCCTGAATAAATACGCCCGCTTTTTGCCGGTGCCGGTCGAATTTGATGGTGAGGTAGTGAACAACACGACACCCATCTGGACCAAGTCGCCCTCCGATCTGACCGACGAAGACTATAAAAATTTCTACCGCGAACTGTACCCGATGGGGGAGGAACCGCTGTTCTGGATTCACCTGAACGTGGATTATCCGTTCAACCTGACCGGCATTCTATACTTCCCGCGTATTAAAAATGAACTGCGCTTTCAACGCGAGAAAATCCAGCTTTACAGCCGTCAGGTGTTCATTACCGATGAAGTAAAGGACGTAGTGCCCGACTTCCTGATGATGCTGCACGGCGTTATCGACTCGCCTGATATTCCGCTTAACGTATCGCGGTCGTTTTTGCAGGCCGATACCAGCGTCAAGAAAATCAACGGTTACATCACCCGCAAAGTGGCCGACAAACTGAACGACCTGTTCAACGCCGACCGCAAAGGGTTTGAAGAGAAATTCGATGATATCGGGCTGTTTATCAAGTACGGTATCCTGAGCGACGAGAAGTTCTGGGAGAAAGCCAAAAACTTTGTGCTGCTCAAGAATACGGACGCAATGTACTCTACACTGGACGAGTACCGCGAGAAAATTCAGGCCAACCAGACCGACAAAAGCGAAACGCTGGTCATGCTCTACACTTCCGACCGCAAACAACAGGACGCCTATGTTGAATCGGCGGTTCGGCGCGGGTACGACGTGTTGCTGATGGATAACGTCATCGACGCACACTTCATCAACGCGCTGGAGCAGAAGCTCGAAAAAGTGCATTTCCAGCGGGTAGATGCCGATAC
>JANPJE010000023.1:0-7488 GCA_031425355.1 Spirosoma sp.
TGCTGACTATTGCTCAGCATCATTCGTGTCGGCGAATGGACTGGTCATGACCAACCACCACTGCGCTCGCGAATTGGGAACGAGTATAGCCCGCAAAGGCGAAGACCTGAACGCAACAGGCTTTTTCGCTAAAACGCTCGCCGATGAACGAAAAGTGAGTGGGCTGTTTGTGGACCAGTTAGTGAAGATTGAAGACATCACCAAACGCGTGCAGGAAGCCATGAGTACGGGTGGTTCGGAGCAGGCCCAGTTACAGGCTCGCGAACAGGCATTTACGGCTATAAAACAGGAATATGGCACCAAAGTCGACTGGAAAGGGCTGGAGCTACAGACAATCACATTCTATAATGGCGGTCGTTACTCAATCTACGGCTTCAAACGCTACACCGATGTTCGGCTCGTGTTCATGCCCGAACTGCAACTCGGCTTTTTCGGTGGTGATTATGACAACTTTACCTATCCCCGCTATGCGCTTGATTGCTCATTTTTTCGGGTCTATGACAATGGTAAGCCGTTGAAAAGCAATCACTTTTTTAAGTTTAACACCAGTGGCGTTCGCGATGGAGAACCGATCTTTGTCATTGGAAACCCCGGTCATACGGAACGGCTCAAAACGGTTGCTGAACTCGAATTTGACCGCGATTTGCAAACACCTTCTACCATTCAAATTCAGCGGGATCGGTCAAACGCGCTACAAGCTTATAACGTAACGGCAAAGAGTGACAGCGTTTTGAACGAAATTTTCGGTTACGAAAACAGCCTGAAAGCCTACGGTGGTCAGCTTGACGGGCTGCGGGATGCGAGTTTGCTGGCCCGAAAAGCGGTTTTCGAGAATCAGTTCAAAGCCGCAGCCAAAGCCAAAAATCTTCCTGTCGACCAACTCAAAACCTGGGACGATATTGCGGCTAATACGGCTCAACTACGAAGTCTGTTCAAAGACGCCAACTACCTCGCGCCCAGCGAACGCACAATGGGCGAACTGCTAACGTTTGCTAATGTTGTGACGCAATTCAGCGAGTTACTGGCCACCCGCCCGCAGGATGCCGAACGCGCCCGTTCGCTCATAGTGATACCAAACGTAAAAAACCGCACACTCGATGAGGCCTATCTGGCCGCTCACCTCACCGAAGCACAGGCGGGTCTGGGCAACGATGATCCATACGTAATAGCCGCGCTGAAAGGACCGGATGGCAAAATCCTGACTCCGAAAGAAGCGGCTGCGTACCTCGTCAATAACACGAAACTAACTGATCCGGCTTTTATAAGCGAACTATCAACCCGCCCCAATGCCGCTGCTTCGTCGAACGATCCGATGCTGGTTTTGGCACGAATCGGCTTCCCGCGTTACGTAGCAGCCGCCCGGCAAGCCCGGCAGATTTCGCAAAAACAGGAAGTCTTGCATGGTCAATTAGGCCGTATGCTCTACGAAGTTTATGGAACCGCCGTTCCACCCGATGCTACTTTTTCCCTGCGAATCAACGACGGCGTTGTTCAGTCGTATAACTACAACGGCACCAAAGCCCCCATCCTGACCACATTTGCCGGGCTGTATGATCGTAATTATTCATTTGCCAATAAAGCACCCTGGGATTTGCCCGCCCGCTGGAAAAATCCGCCGATGGAGTTATTGAAACAGCCGATGTGCTTTATCTCTACGAATGATATTATTGGTGGAAATTCGGGTAGCCCGATGATTAATAAGAACCGGGAGGCCGTTGGTTTGGCCTTCGATGGCAACATGGAAAGTCTGCCGGGCGAGTTTATTTTTGTGCCCGATGCCAACCGGACAATCTCGGTGCATTCCGGCGGAATCATTGCCGCCATGCGCTACATTTACAAAGCCGACCGGCTGGTGAATGAGTTAGTCGGCCCTGTAGCCGTAAAGAAATAATTGGCACGCGGATGACTGCACCGGCGGACCGGCAGATTAAGCCGATTTATAGAGATAAATTCAGTATGAAATCCTATGAATCCGCTCAATCAGTGTCATTCAACCTACTAAACATGACTAAATCCGAAATACCCGTATTGCCAAAATTCTTCGACCGGTATATCAATCTGGCTGATAACACATTCATTCTTGACGCACTGACGCAGGGAGCTTCGTTTGAAACCCTGATTCCGGCCACTACGCTCCAAGCCCTCGGCGAACTTAGGTACGCGCCCGGCAAATGGACGGTGAAGGATATTGTACAACATGTCATTGATACCGAGCGGATAATGAGCTATCGGGCCATGCGGTTCGCGCGGAATGACCAGACGGCCTTGCCGGGTTATGATGAAGAATTATTCGGTGCAACGGCCAATGCCAACCGTCGCACCATTCCCGATTTATACGCCGAATACGCCGATGTCAGACAATCGAATATCCAACTGTTCAACAGTTTCGACAACGAAATGCTCCTGCGAAGTGGCGTCTGTTTTCAGCAAACCATATCCGTTCTCGCGCTCGGTTTTGTGCTGGTTGGTCATGCCACTCACCACGCCACTATCATTCAGGAACGTTACGTACCGTTACTTTCTTAACTGACCATGCTAAAACGAATCCTCTTTCTAATTGCCATTACGGCACAGGCCATCTACGCCCAACCCAAGACCAAAATCACTGTTACTGACCTTACCCGCATCAAACAGGTGGGCGGTATTGAGCTGTCGCCCGATGGGCAACGGGCTGTTTATAGCCTCACTACGATTGAAACCAATCCTGACCAGAAAGACGATTATGAGTACAAAACGCATATCTATTTAACCAATCTGAAGCCCGGCGACAGCAAAGCCCTGACGCGGGGGAGCGAGTCGGCAAGGCAGGCGGTTTGGGCGCCCGACGGCAAACGAATTGCGTTTGTACGGACGGTAAAAGCTAAACCACAGATTTTTATTCTGTCGCTGGATGGGGGCGAAGCCTGGCAACTAACGGACAGTAACTATGGCGCTTCCAACCCGGTTTGGTCGCCGGACGGCAAGCGAATTGCGTTTACGGGGAACGTAACGATGGCCCAAATGCTGACCGATTCATTGCTCAATCCGGCGAAAAACGGTCCGGTCTGGTCGCTCGAAAAGCCGGGGTTCAGCAACAACGATTTTGTGAAGAATGACAAAACAATAAAGCCTAATCCCGATGGGTCACTGGCCGAAATCCGCGCTTATTTAACCAAAAATGTTGAGGACAAAAAGGCCAAAGTCATTGACCGACTTAATTTTCAGGGTGAATCCACAACGGAACCGGACGTATCGTTCACGCACCTGTATATCACAGACGTACTGGAGAAAGCAACGCCTAAGCCACTAACGCGCGGTTTTTCGTCCTATCTGGCAGCTAACTGGCTTCCAAACGGACAGGGCCTGCTGGCCGTAACCAACCGCGATTCGCTCAAGCACCCCGACCGTGAAGAGGATAACGCTATCGTATTTGTTCCCGCAGATGGGTCGGGCAGGCAAACGACCGTACTGGCCGAAGCAGGCAAAAGTTATGGCTCCCCCGAATCGTCGCCCGATGGCAGGCAATTGGTTTTTTTAGCTGGTCCATCCGAAGGTGTCAACTACTCGCAGATTGGACTCGCTACGTTAAGTAATGCGGTAGCCTCTGGTATCCAGTTTGTTACGTTCGACCGGGCCGCCGGTAACTTCGTATGGGCGGGCGCCACTCCCGAAAAAGGAAAGAAAACCGCAACGGGATATACCATCTATTTTACGGCGTCGGCCAACGGCGGCATTCCGCTGTATCAACTTAATCCCACTACGCGACAGGTTACGCAACTGACTGATTTTGAGAGTGGTGTTACTGGTTTCGGTGCTGCCGGAAGTCGGGTTGTTTTCGCCAAAACGCACGTAGCAAATCCGTCAGAACTGTACCTGACCGATGCCTCAGCCAA
Organism: Spirosoma sp.; assembly: GCA_031425355.1. Lineage (GTDB taxonomy): Bacteria > Bacteroidota > Bacteroidia > Cytophagales > Spirosomataceae > Spirosoma. The sequence goes on from JANPJE010000023.1 coordinate 3,873, forward strand.
AGCGCAGACGAAGTTGAGCAACCATAATGACTGGGTGGCGCAGAGAGAGCTGAGTGTTCCCGAAAAACGCTCGTACAAAAACTCCCTCGGCCAGACAATCGACTATTGGATAATGAAGCCCGTAGCGGCAACATCCGTTACGGGAACATCCGTTACGGGAAAGAAATACCCGCTTCTGCTCAATATGCACGGCGGGCCAACGGCCATGTGGGGACCTGGCGAACCGTCGATGTGGCACGAATTTCAGTACATGTGTTCACAGGGCTATGGCATCGTTTACGCCAATCCGCGTGGGTCGGGCGGGTACGGGTTGAATTTTCAGCGGGCCAATATCAAAGACTGGGGCACCGGACCAGCCGAGGACGTGCTGGCTGCAGCCACCGACGCAGCAAAAGAAGCTTGGGTGGATACAAGCCGACAGGTAATTACGGGCGGTTCGTATGCGGGTTATCTGACGGCCTGGGTTGTGGGGCATGACAACCGATTCAAAGCCGCTTTTTCCCAACGGGGTGTGTATGATCTCACCACGTTTATGGGTGAAGGCAACGCCTGGCGATTGGTACCGGGTTATTTTGGTGGTCATCCCTGGCAAGCCGATGTCAAAAAAGTACTCGACAGCAATTCTCCATACACATTTGTCGAAAATATTAAAACCCCATTGCTCATCAAACACGGTGAAAACGATTTGCGAACAGGCGTCATTCAAAGTGAAATGCTGTACAAAAGCCTGAAAGTTCTGGGTCGTCCGGTCGAGTACGTTCGTATGCCCGGTGCTACGCATGAGTTGAGCCGGACGGGTAATGTTCGGCAACGGATCGACCGATTGCTCAGGATTTATGAGTTCTTCGAGCGATACGTGAGCGCGGATAGAATCATAAATAAGTAGTTAACAGGCAATAAATTACGTTTTCATTTGCCGGAAAATAAACAGATAGCGCAACGACAGTCGGATTTAGATTACTTTGCCCCAAAACCATTTTCACTACATCCGATGAACAGATATATTCTATTTGGCTTGCTGTTCGCTACAGCAACCGCCTTTGGACAAATTGCCAATGATAACACCCTGAAAGCGCAGATCGACGGTAAGGAATTTACGGCGCAGCCCCGCCGAATCCGAATCGGTAATTTCTGGTGGATTACGGCCAATACTGTCAAGCCCGACAAATCGCTCCGGATATGGCTGGGCAACTACAATAATCAGGATATAGTCGAACCCGGCACGTACTTAGTGGTTGACGCCGACAAGCCCGACACGAAGGAGAATCGGAAGAAAGCGGAGGATATGACGAAATATAAAGGGATTGCCGCCATCAAATACGTTGAGGAAACCCGCGAACCCCGGATGGAATACCACGTTGGGAAATCGCAGAACGCCGATGAAACGATAGACGTGAAAATGGGAGCCGACGGTTTTCTGGAAGCCACATTCAGCGGTACGTTGGTCGGCAGTCACTGGAAAGAAAAAGCAACGGCTACTGTTTTTGGCGGCATGGGGCGGCTAATCAACAAAATGGAAGACAAGGCCATCACTAAAGCGTCGGGCTACGATTCAGATATTGACCCCGAAGGAAACGGCTACAAAAAACAGGATAAGAAAGATCAGATTATCATCTCCAACGGGACTGTAAAACTAAAAATGAAGTAAGCGAAGGCTTCTCTTCCAACGGTTGATAACCGTACCTTTACGTCGTCAAACCGACCTGATCAGGCCGGTTTGACGACGTTTTATTTTGCCCAATCAATAGCATGAGCAAACACGAAGAACCACTTGAAGAGGCCCATAAGTTTCGGTACTGGAAAAGCCAGGCGGAAGCCAATGGGTTGAAAATAAATAAGATAAACGACTTTTATATCCGGCGTCGGCAGAATGGCGAAGTGCTGTTTGCCATGCTCGAAGTCGATGCTGATACGCCCGAAGGTGATAAAATTCCGCCCGCGCTGTTCCTGAAAGGCCACGCGGCTTCGATGCTGGTTTGCCTGATCGATAAAGAAACCCGCCAGAAATTTATTGTTTTGGTGAAGCAGCGACGCATTGCCGACGGCTCGCAAACGTACGAACACCCCGCCGGGATGGTCGATGCCAGCGACGCCCCCGACGACGTAGCAGCCCGCGAAATTGGCGAAGAAATTGGCCTGACCGTAACGCCTGATGAACTGACTAAACTAAATCCGCACGTCTGGTTTCCAAGCACCGGCACCAGCGATGAAGGCATGCACTTTTTCTATATCGAGAGAGAAATGCCGCGTGATGAAATCATGTCGTTTCACCTCAAAAACATGGGCAATCAATCCGAGTTTGAGCGGATTACGAGCGTAGTAGCCACCCTGCCCGAAGCCCATAAGCTCGTTACGAACGTGAATGGATTGCTGCTTCATTTCCTCTATCTGAAGCACATCGGCGATTACGAAACGATGAAATTACTGTAAACAATCATTCCGAAACTCTCATGGATGAATTCATGCAGGAGGCCATCCGTCAGGCCCGCAAAAGTCTGAGCGAAGGCGGCATTCCCATTGGCTCAGCTCTCATTAAAAATGGCGAATTGGTTGCGTCGGGCCATAACAAGCGGGTGCAGGAAAACAACCCGATTTTGCATGGCGAGATGGATTGCCTGAACAATGCGGGTCGGGTTGGGTCATTTAAGAACACCGTAATTTACTCGACACTGATGCCGTGCTACATGTGCGCCGGAACCATTGTTCAGTTCAAAATTCCGAAGGTTATCGTGGGCGAATCGCGGACGTTTGCCGGAGCGCGGGACTTCATGGAGCAGCATGGCGTTGAGGTTATCGACCTCGATTTGCCTGAATGCATCGATATGATGAATCAGTTCATTGCCGAAAAACCAATGCTCTGGAACGAGGATATCGGGGAGTTGTAGGAAGTTGGGCTGTGTTACCTTTCTATGCCGGAAACGTCACATAAGCCTATTCCTAACCATCTGACCGTGTGCGACTACTGTACGTTTTCTTTGCCGGATTACTTTTGTCAAACTCTGTTTTTTGCCAGTCGCAGCGTTCGGACGTATGGCAGGAAAAACCCGGAACCTGGTTGCTAAACGCAGGTATAGGAGCCACGCATTATACCGGCGATTTGAGTGAGTTGGGTAATGTAGCCCATCTGCAATTGGGAGCGGCTGTCAATCTGGCGGCCGTTTATCGAGCTACACAACAGCTTTCGTATCGGGCCGAGGGTCAACTTTACTACGTTCATGCCCGTCAGGTTTATACCCATAACTATTACAATAATCTATCATTCCGTAGCCTGAACCCCGACTTGTGGGCGGGTGTGCAATGGGATTTCTGGCCTGTAGATGACAAATACCGGGTTACAATTCCATACGCGCTGGCCGGTATCGGCGTTACCCGCCTGACCCCCAAAGCATTATACAAAGGACAGACTTACAGCTTGGCTCCGCTCCAGACTGAAGGTGTTGCTTATAATCGACTGGCGGGTACAGTTCGTTACGGGATCGGGCTGCCGCTGCTGGCAACGGAGCGAGTCAAATTTCATCTGGAAGGAACCTACACGCACGTGTTGAGCGATTACTTAGACGACGTCAGTTCCGTTTATGCCGACCGAAACAGCATGAGTTCGCTGGGTGCTTCGTTG